>JBGARM010000076.1:0-10396 GCA_044230215.1 Thermoanaerobaculia bacterium
GCTCGCCGCGGTCCTGTGGCAGGAGATCGACTGGACGGCGCTGCCCGCGGCGACGCCGACGGAGCTCCGGCGCCTGCTCCGCCGCTGCCTCGAGCGCAACCCGAAGAACCGCCTGCACGACATCGCCGACGCGCGCCTCGTGCTCGACGACCTGCTGGCCGGCCGCGTCGAGATCGGGGACGCAGCGGTCGCGAGCGGGGCCGCTGGAGCGGACAGGTCGCGCGGTGCCGGCTGGCCCGTGAAGCTCGCCTGGCTCGGCGGCGGGCTGGTGCTCGGAGCGCTGGCACTCGCTGGGCTGGGCCGGTCGCTGCTGCAGGCGCCGGCGGCGCGTCCTCCGGTGGTCCGGACGGTCACCTATTCCGGGAAGAGCAGCAACCCCAGCGTCTCGCGCGACGGCAAATTCGTGGCCTTCGTCTCGTCGCGCGACGGCACCCCCAGGATCTGGCTCAAGCAGCTGGCAACCGGCGAAGAGGTCGCCCTGACCGGCGGCTCGGATTCCTGGCCGCAGATCTCCCCGGACTCGGGTTCGGTGCTCTTCCGGCGAGCCGAAAACGGCGCGCTGGACCTCTACCGTGTGCCGCTGGTCGGCGGCGAGCCGCGCCGCCTGGCGATCAACGTCGCCGTCGCCGCCTGGTCGCCGGACGGCAAGCGGATCGCACTGGCGAGAGGCAACGATCGCGGTAGCCAACTCCTCCTGATCCCGGCCGAAGGTGGAGAGGAGCAGCTGCTCCTCGACCGCGAGACCGGCGTGCGCTTCCTCGACTGGTCGCCGGACGGCAAGTCCCTCCTGCTGGTGACCGGTGCGCGGGTGAACTCGATCTCGTCGACCGCTCTCGAGACGGTCGCGGTCGCCACCGGCGAGCGGCGCGAGCTCTACCGCCTGCCGGCCGGGAGCGTGAACAGTCCGGCGCGCTGGGACGGCAACACCGCGGTGCTCTTCGCCTGGTCGCCGTCGCAGGCCGGGCGGGGAGAGACCCTCCTGCAGCGCCTGGAGCTCGGTACGCCGACGCCGCGACCTGTCTTCTCCTTCACCTCGCTGCCGCAGCGCATCGAGCTCGCCGGCCCCGGAGCGCTGATCTTCGACACCGTCGAGATCCACCAGAACCTGTTCGAGATCGGCGGCGGCGCGACGCCGGGCGAGAGCCTCGGTAAGGGATTGACCGGTGGGCCGACACGCGACCGCCAGCCGGCGTTCTCGCCCGACGGCCGCCGCATCGTCTTCACCTCGGACCGCTCGGGGAGCCTCGATCTCTGGTCGCTCGAGCTCGCGACGAGTGCCATCCGCCGGCTCACCTTCGACGCCGCCGACGACTGGGATCCGCAATGGAGTCCGGACGGACGGCACCTCCTCTGGAGCTCGAACCGCGGCGGCCACTTCGAGGTCTGGATCGCCGAGCCGGACGGCACCGGCGCGCGCCAGGCGAGTGCCGACGGCAGCGATGCCGAGAATCCGACGATGTCCGGGGACGGCTCCTGGATCGTCTATTCGTCGAGCAATGCCGCGGCCCCCGGCATCTGGAAGGTCCGTCCCGACGGGCGCGACGCCACCCGCCTCCTCGCCGGCGCCTACACCCTGCCCGAGCTCGCACCGCAGTCGGGCTGGATTTCGGCGGTCGAGACTTCGTCGGGGAACGAGCGCTCGATCCGCATCTTCCGCCTCGAGGACGGCGCCGCGGTCGCCGCGCTTACCGTCGCCGGCCGCCGACAGAACCCCGGCCGGTCGCGCTGGCTGCCCGATGGCCGGACCCTGGTCTTCTACGGCGACGACGAGACCGGGCGGGCGGCGCTCTTCGAGCAACCGATCGTGCCGGGCCGCGACACCCGGAGCGAGCGCCGGCGGGTGGCCGTGAGCGACGGGCAGCGGGTGATCGAGTCATTCGGCGTCTCGCCGGTCGACGGCCGCATCGTCGTCTCGGCCGGCTGGGCCGAAAGCGACATCCTGCTCGCCGAGGGCATCCCGGGCATCGGCGCGACGCTCACGAACAGGCAACCGTGAGCGACTCGTCGCTCAGCTGACCCACTCGAGCCGGACGCCGCGGCGGGCGAGCTGGTCGAGCAGGAAGGCGCAGGCGGCAGCATCACGGCCGATCCACTCCGGCGGGACGACGCCGGTCGGGCGGAAGCTCCCTGAGGCCAGCAGCCGCAGCGCGGCGGTCGCCGTGTAGCCGGTGGTGCGAGCCATCGAGGAGACCCGGCCCACGCGGTCGTAGCGATCGAGCAAGATCCAGCGCGCCTGAACCGGCGCGCCGTCCTTCACGCCGTCCGCCTCGCAGAAGAAGAGCGTCAGGTCCTCTTCGCCCGGGCCATACTGCCAGAGCGGGAAGAGCAGCCGGCCGGTGAGCTCGATCGGCGCCACGCGCGCGCCGCCCACCTCGACAGGCTCGGCCGAGAGGAAGCCGGCGTCGCGCAGCATCCGCATCTTGGCGGCATGGCCGGGATAGCGCAGTGTCAGCTCACGCATCTCGGGGCAGGCGATGGTCGAGAGCAGGGTGCGCAGGCCATCGGTCGGGAAGGCGTCGACGGTGCCGACGCCGGGGAACTCGTAGGACCCGATCTCGGCGAGAGCCGGCTTCGCGACGACCCGGCCGCCTTCGACCACGCGCGCCGGCCGGGTGTAGATCTCGAGCACGTCGACCGGTGAGAAGGCGGCCTTGTACTCCCAGGAGGGCTGCGTGCGCACGACCGGCAGGCCGCCGACGCCGCACACGAAGCGGTCGAGCCGGTCCCAGGTGGCGGCGTGGTGCCCGGCGAGCACGTTGGTCAGCCCTGGCGCCACGCCGGCATCGACGACGGCAGTGACACCCTTCACCTTGGCCGCCGCGTCGAGCCGGAGCGAATCCTCCTCGAAGAAAGTGATGTCGACCACGTCGACGCCGGCGTCGATCACCGTTTCCAGCGTGCGAAAACCCATGAAACCGGGCACCGCGCCGATCGCGTAGTCGGCGCCGGCCACCGCCCGCCGGATCTCCGCCGCGTCGGCTAAATCCGCCGGCATTGTCTCGATGTGGGCCGCACCGGCCAGGCTCTCGAGCGCGGCCGCCGAGGCATCCGCCACCCGCACTTCGAACTCTCCCTCGTGCGCCAGGTCGAGCGCCATTGCGTGACCCACCCGACCGCCACCGAGCACCGTCACTCGCTTTGCCATGAGTTCTCTCCGGGAAACCTGCATCGGTCAGCGTAGCGCTCGCCGAGCGTCCGCCCCCCGCCCCGGCGGGGGTTGAATCCCTTGCCAGAAAGTCCCCGGGGGTCGGGAGACCGAGCCGGGACGCGGGGCTTGGAACCTCGATCGGATGCACGGCGCAGTGCCGGGCGGGGCCAGGCCGTCACCCTGCTGTCAGCGGCTTGTATAGTCGGTCGCTCCGTGACCCTGACGCCCGTGCCCGCCATCCCATGATCGGCCGATGATCGGCCAACGCCTCGGCCCTTACGAGATCACCGCCAAGCTCGGCGAAGGCGGCATGGGCGAGGTCTACCGCGCCACCGACTCGCGCCTCAAACGCGAGGTGGCGATCAAGGTCCTGCCGCCGGCGTTCACCGAGGACAAGGAGCGCCTGGCGCGGTTCGAGCGCGAGGCGCAGCTACTGGCGCAACTTCACCACCCCAATATTGCGTCGATCTTCGGGCTCGAAGAGAGCGGCGGCGTCAAGGCGCTCGTCATGGAGCTCGTCGACGGCCCGACGCTCGCCGAACGCCTCGAACAGGGGCCTCTTTCCTTTGCTGAGAGCCTTTCTTTCGCGCTGCAGATCGCGCAAGCGCTCGAAGAGGCCCACGACAAGGGGATCGTCCACCGCGACCTCAAGCCTCAAAACGTAAAAGCTTCCAGTGAAGGAAAGGCCAAGGTCCTCGATTTCGGGTTGGCCAAAGCGATGGATCCGGGCGCGAGCTCGGCTTCGGCCGCGGATCTCGCGCGTTCGCCGACGATCATGAACTCGCCGACGCTGACGGCGGTGCATGGTACGCAGCTGGGCGTCATTCTCGGCACGGCGGGCTACATGGCGCCGGAGCAGGCACGCGGCGCAGCGGTCGACAAGCGCGCCGACATCTGGGCCTTCGGCGTCGTCTTCTACGAGATGCTCTCCGGCAAGCGGTTGTTCGAAGGCGAAACCGTTTCCGACACGCTCGCCGCCGTGCTGCGGCAGGAGATCGACTGGAAGCTGTTGCCGGAGGCGACGCCGCCGGCAATTCGCAGCCTCTTGCGCCGCTGCCTCGAGCGCAACCCGAAGAACCGTTTGCACGACATCGCCGACGCGCGCCTCGTCCTGCAGGAGGACGCAGGGTCGCAGCCGGAGGCTCCTCCGCCCGCGCCCGTGGCCGCGCGGCGGCCCTGGCTGCCGTGGATCGCCGCCGCGCTCGCCGTCGGTGGGGCGGGTTATCTCGGCGGACGAGGGTCCGGCCCCTCCGCGTCGTCCCCGGCGCCGGGCGTCGTCCTTCACGCCCGCCTCGGGCTCGAACCGGCCGAGGCGCTGCTCGGGTCCAATCCCAACGAAATTCGCGTCGGCAGCCGCCGGCCGAGCCGCACCGCCATCGCGCTGTCTCCGGATGGACGCTGGCTCGCGTTCACCGGCGAGCAGAGCGGCACGCAGCAGCTGTTCCTGCGCGACCTTCGGCACGACGCCGCCGTCGCCGTAGGCGGAACGACGGGCGCCGACAACCCGTTCTTCTCACCGGACGGCCGGTGGATCGGGTTCTGGTCCGACGGCGCACTGCGCAAGGTGCCGGTGGATGGCGGGCCCGCCATCGAGATCTGCAAGACGGGCCAGCTCGCCGGGGCGGACTGGGCCGCGGATGGCCGCATCGCTTTCAGCGCCTCCGGCGCCCTGCGCTCGATCCAATGGGTCTCCGCGGATGGGGGAGAGCCCGCGGCGCTGACGAGGATCGATCCGGCGACCCACGAATCCGCCCATCTCCTGCCGCGATGGCTGCCCGGCGGGCGGATTCTCTACACCGCGGTCGTCTTGCGCGCCGCAACGGGCCGGCGGCTGGTCGCCCAGAGCGAGGACGGCAGCGGCCGCCAGGTGCTGGTGGAGAACGCCACCGACGGCCGGTTGGTCGCCGATGGACGCTACCTGCTCTTCCTGCGCGGTTCGACGCTGATGGCGGCCCGGTACGACGCCGGTCCGGGGACGCTCGCCGGCGGCGCCGTCGGCATGGTCGCCGGCGTGCTCGTCTCGCTCAACGCGCCCAATTCGGGCATCGACGTCGGCGCCGGCCAGTTCGCCACGAGCGCCGCCGGCACGCTGGTCTACCTCGCCGGCGGCATGCACGAGGACTCGGGCGGCGTGCTCACCTGGATGGACCGGCAGGGGCGCCTGCAGCCGATCGAGATGGACGAGGGCTCCTACATGGCCGTTCGCTTCTCGCCGGACGGGAACCGCATCCTGGGCTTCACGGGCGGCTCCCGCCAAGGCATCTGGGTGTACGACCTGGGCCGGCGCACCCTCACGAGGCTGCCGTTCGACGGCGAAGTGGCCTGGCCGATCTGGACGCCGGACGGCAAGAACGTCATCTTCTGGGGAAGGACATCGACGGCGGGCGACTCGCTGTACCAGATCTCCGCGGACGGCACCGGCCGGGCCGCGCCGCTCCCTGGCTTCGGCGGAGTGGGTGCTCCGTGCGACTGGTCGCACGACGGCGACGAGCTGGTGTACCTCGAGAACGCGGCGGGTGCGCGGAGCATCCAGGCGTTCTCGCTCTCCGGGAAGACCACCCGGGCGCTCGTCCAGGTCGACAAGGGCAACGTCGGCTACGCCGCGGTCTCTACGGATGGGCGGTGGCTCGCCTACGGGACGAGCGAATCCGGCCGTGTGGAGGTCTTCGTGCAGCCCTACGCGGGTGGAGCGCGGACGCCCGTCTCCACCGATGGCGGCCATTCGCCGCGCTGGGCTCGCGACGGCCGGGAGCTCGTCTTCGTCGAACCGCGTGAGGGAGGACGCGCCGTGTACTGGTCCGTCCCGGTGTCGGCCGGCTCCACGCTGACGCTCGGAACGCCGCGGCGGATCGGCGAGGTCGCGAGTGGTGACTTCGGCACGACCATCCCGATCTCGAACTTCGACGTCGCCCCCGACGGGCGCCTGCTCGGCTCGTCGCGGCGCTTCGCGACGCCGCCGCCGACCAAGACCCTCGAGCTGATCACGAACTGGTTCGACGAGCTCGAAGCGAAAGTGTCGGGCCGCTGAACGGGACCTGAGCCAGCCCGGCGTGCAGGCGGGGTTTCGCCGTCGGCGCCGCCGTCAGGGCACTGCAGAGTTGAGCTGGGCGATCACCGAGAACGGCAGGCGGTTGCGCAGCAGGTCGATCGCCACGCGGCGGCCGGCGAGCGATCGCACGAGCTCCGGCACGGCCAGAACATCGTCGAACGGCTGACCGTCGATCGCCAGCAGCACGTCGCCGACGGCGATGCCGGCGACGGCGGCGGGCGAGTCGCGCAGCACGCTCTCGACGACGATGCCCTGCTGGCGCTCGAGATCGGCCTGCTCGTCGGCGGAGAGCGGCCGCGCGGCGATGCCGAGGATCGCCGGCCGCGCCGGGTCCCAGGGCGCGGCGGCCGCCGGCAGCTCGGCAGCGTAGTCGACCGCCACGATCGCCGGGTTCGCCGGGTCGAAGCGCACCGGCACGGTATTGCCGGGTTGGAACTGCGGCGTGGCGATGCGCGAGATCGTCGTCTTCTCGATCGTCGCGGTGAACGCCGGGCGGTCACCCGGCTGCACCAGCACCTTCATGCCGATCACCGGGTTGTCGTTGACGGTCCAGCCGGTGTCCCAGATCTCCTCGATCGTCGCTCGCGCCACGACGCCGTTCTGCTGCAGCTCCGGCGTCACTCCGCCGCCGAAGTGGGTGACCATGCTGGAGCAGCCCGCAAGCCCCAGGCCGGCCAGGGCGAGCAACGGCAGAATCCCACCGCACAGCAATCGAATACGTTTCATGGGTCTCCTCTCCCTGGGGCAGCGTCGGTTTCTTCGGATGAGGGTGCAAAACCTGCGCCGCCCCGCAATCAGAGGCGTCCCGCAGCGGCGGCCGGGGCCACGGCGTAGCGACCCGGCCGGCGGCCTGTATAGTCGGCCACTCCGTGACCCCGACGCCTGCGCACACCGATCCGATGGTCGGCCGATGATCGGCCAACGCCTCGGTCCCTACGAGATCACCGCCAAGCTCGGCGAGGGCGGCATGGGCGAGGTCTATCGGGCGACCGACACCAAGCTCAAGCGCGAGGTGGCGATCAAGGTCCTGCCGGCGGCGTTCACCGAAGACAAGGAGCGTCTCGCCCGCTTCGAACGCGAGGCGCAGCTCCTCGCCCAGCTCCACCATCCGAACATCGCCTCGATCTTCGGGCTCGAAGAGAGCGGCGGCAGGAGGGCCCTCGTCATGGAGCTCGTCGAGGGTCCGACGCTGGCTGAGCGCCTCGAAGCAGGAGCATTTTCCATTACTGAAAGCCTTTCGACTGCGCTGCAGATCGCGCTGGCGCTCGAAGAGGCCCACGAAAAGGGCATCGTTCATCGCGACCTCAAGCCCCAGAACATCAAGGCCTCCAGTGAAGGAAAGGCCAAGGTGCTCGATTTCGGGTTGGCGAAAGCGATGGATGCAGGGGCGGGCTCGCTCTCCGCCGCGGACCTGGCGCGCTCGCCGACGCTGATGCACTCGCCGACAATGACCGCGGTCCGCGGCACGGAGCTCGGGGTGATCCTCGGCACCGCGGCCTACATGGCGCCGGAGCAGGCGAAGGGCAGGGCGGTCGACAAGCGGGCCGACATCTGGGCCTTCGGCATCGTGCTCTTCGAGATGCTGACCGGGCGCCAGCTGTTCGGCGGCGAGACCGCCTCGGAGACGATCGCCGAGGTCCTCAAGCAGGAGATCGACTTCACGGCGCTTCCGGCCGCGCTTCCAGCCGGCGTCGAACGGCTGCTGCGGCGCTGCCTCGAGCGCGACCCGCAGCGCCGGCTGCGCGACATCGGCGAGGCGCGCATCGCGCTCGAGCAGGCGCTCGCTCCCGGAGAGGGCGCGGGCGCGACGGCGCCACCCGCACGACCCGAAGCGGTTGCAGCCTGGCGGCGCGCGCTGCCGTGGACCGTGGCCGCGGTTCTCGCCGCCGCGGTCGTCGTTCTGGCGATCGCCATCAGGTCGCCGACGAGGACCCCGCCGCCGGCGACGACCGTCCTCGCGATGGACTTCCCTGCCGGCCTCGCGCTGCTGCTCGACGATCGCGGTCTCTACGGCCAGACCGGGCGGATCGCAATCTCGCGCGACGGCCGGCGCGTGGCCTTCGTCGCCGGAGCCAACGACGAAGCCATGCTCTACCTGCGCAATCTCGACAGCGCGGGCGTCGTTCCGATCGCCGGCACCACCGGCGCGAGCAGCCCGTTCTTCTCGCCGGACGGACGCTGGATCGGCTTCTTCGTACCCGGCAAGCTGCGCAAGGTCGCGGTCGACGGCGGCAAACCGATCGACCTCGCAGATGCCAGTCTCGACCGAGGCGGAGTCTGGTGCCCCGACGGCTCGATCGTCTTCCCGCCCAACGTCACCTCAGGCCTCGTCCGGCTCCTGCCCGGCGGCGGCCCGCCGGTGGCGCTGTCGACCCTCGACGCCGCCCAGGGCGAACGCACACATCGCTGGCCGGCGGTCCTGCCGGGCGGCAAAGAGGTGGCCTTCACCGTCGGGCGCATCGGCCAGCCGGGAGACTACGAGTCGGCGACGATCGACGCCGTCGATCTCGCGACCGGGAGGCGCCGGCCGCTCTTCCGCGGCGCCAGCATGGTGCGCTTCACTCCCGACGGTTACGCGCTCCTGGCACGTGAAGGCCAGGTGCTCGCTCTGCCGCTCGCCGGGGCTTCCGGCGCGAGCACCGAGGACGCCGTGCAGGTCCTCTCCGGGGTCAGCGGAATCGCGGCGAGCGGCGTGCTCTATTTCGACGTCGCCGACAACGGCACCCTGGTCTACGCCGAGAGCGATCCGGGAGCCAACCAGCTCGAGCTCGCCTGGCTCGACCGCTCCGGCACTCTCGAGAGCCTCGGTCTGCCGCCGCGCGAGTACCAGGGACCGAGGATTTCGCCCGACGGCAAGCGGATCGCCGTCACCATCGGCCCGAGCGGCGGGCGCTCCGGCGACGTCTGGATTCACGATCCGGCGAGCGGCGCGCTCAACAAGCTCTCCCTCGAAGGCCGCAGCTGGACGCCGGTCTGGAGCCGCGACGGACGCGACATCACCTACGCCACGATCCTGCCGACCGGAGAGGACCAGTTCCGCTCGCGGCCGGCGACCGGCGGCGCGGAGCCGCAGACAGTCATCGAGTTCGATCAGGGCCTGGCGCGCCAGCCGGTCGCCTGGATGCCGGACGGTTCGCTCCTCGCCTGGGAAGACGCCGGTACCCCCAACGGCGGCAACGTCGTCTACTTCCCGCCCGGGGCACGCGAGCCGCTGCCGATCGCCCGAACGCCGGCGATCGAGACCCAGGCTTCCGCCTCCCCCGACGGCCGCTTCGTCGCCTACGCTCTCGACGCCAGCGGCGCCTCGGAGATCTATGTCCAACCGTTTCCGCCCACCGGCGCCAAGTGGCAGGTGGCGACCGGCGGTACCATGCCGGTCTGGTCCCGCGACGGCAGGCAGCTCTATTTTCTCGCGGGCAGGAGCCTCATGGCGGCGCCGGTCACGACGATCGGCGGCTTCAGCATCGGCGCGCCGCGCAAGCTCCTCGACATGCCGCCGGCGCTCGTCCTGCTGACCGACACGACGACCAACTTCGATATCGCCGCGGACGGCCGCTTCCTGGTGGTGCGCCAGACCTCGCAAGAGAACACCTCCGGCCACCTCGTCGTCGCCCTCGACTGGTTCACGACCCTGCAAAAGCTCGCACCGCTTCCGGAGGCGCGGTGAGACCGTCCCCTGCGCGCCGCGGATTCCCGGGACCTGCTGCGTTGCCCGCCAGAAAGCGCCAACCATGAGCCTCGAGCCCGGCACCCGATGATCGGCCAACGCCTCGGTCCCTACGAGATCACCGCCAAGCTCGGCGAGGGCGGCATGGGTGAGGTCTATCGCGCCACCGACTCGCGCCTGAAGCGCGAGGTTGCGATCAAGGTCCTCCCCCCGGCCTTCACCGAGGACAAGGAGCGGCTGTCGCGCTTCGAACGCGAAGCGCAGCTGCTCGCCCAGCTTCATCACCCCAACATTGCCTCGATCTTCGGCCTCGAGGAGAGCGGCGGCCTCAGAGCGCTCGTCATGGAGCTCGTCGACGGCCCAACCCTGGCAGAACGTCTCGAATCGGGGCCTCTTTCCTTTACCGAAAGCCTTTCTTTCGCGCTGCAGATCGCGCAAGCGCTGGAGGAGGCCCACGACAAGGGGATCGTCCATCGCGATCTCAAACCTCAAAATATAAAGACTTCCAGTGAAGGAAAAGCCAAGGTCCTCG
>JBGARM010000077.1:0-10363 GCA_044230215.1 Thermoanaerobaculia bacterium
ACCGAGGAGAACTTCCCGGTCGAGACTGCCGAGGACGACGCGGAAGCGAACTGAAGATTCAGGCCGGCTTGGTGGCGATGACGGCGTAGTCCTGGCAGCCGAAGAGCAGGTCGTCGACCCGGTCGCGCAGCGAGTTGATCTCGAAGGCGAGCGCGCGCTGGTCGGCGCTCACGGCTTCGGGGCGAATCTCCGGCAGCCGTTCGATATCGGGGAACGGCCGCAAGTCGACCCGTTCCACCGGATCGAAACCGGCAAGCTCGAGACTCAGCTTCAGGCTCTCCGGATGAACCGGCCGCTGGTGCGTCGGATCGAGCCAGAAGTTGCGCGCCGCCACGACCAGCGACAGCGGATTGGGGGTCTCGAGAATCAGCACGCCGCCGGGCCGCAGCGCCCGCCAGGCGAGCCGCGCCAGCCGGTCGAGGACTTCGGGCGGCAGATGCTCGATGACGTGGAACGAAACGATGCCTCCGAAGCGTCCCTCCGGCACGGCTGAGAGGTATTCGAGGAGGTCGCCCTCCTCGGCAGTCAGCCCCTTGCGATGGCATTCGGCGACCATCGACGCCGACAGATCGACGCCGCGAGCGGCGATGTCGCGTCCGCGCAGCACCGCCAGCGCCTCGCCGCGCCCGCAGCCGAGATCGAGCACTTCCCCCTGCCCTTCCAGATTCGGCAGGAAACGGGAGATGCGCTCGGCGATCTCCTCTTCGGTGCCGCGATAGCGGCGTTCGAGCTCGACGTAGACGTGTTCTTCCTGGGCCTTGATGACCGCCGGCAGGCCGCCCTGCTCGGCGATCGCCAGCGCGGCTCCGAGACGGCCCCAGATGGTGCGGGTTTCGCGGCGGAGGAAGTCGAGCTTCTGATCGACGCGCGCGAACAGCGCGTCGTTGTGCTGCATGATCTCGTTCAAGCCTTCGCGGTAGACGGCATCCAGATGGTTGATCCGGTGCTCGTGAACTTCGGTGACCTGCTTGCGGATGTCCTCGCCGCGCTGCAGGTACTCGAGCAGGACGAGGTTGAATACGCGCTGGCGGTCCCAGAGGTCGCGTTGCGGAACCTGCACCAGGGGCCGCGCCAGGCGCTTGAAGAACACCACCAGCCGGCCGAAAAAACCACGATGGCTGCGGATCGGGAACAGCTCGTCCCCGGCCCACAGCCATCGCCAGTCTTCGATGCTTCGGGTCGGATCGCCGAGAAAGCGCTCGATCGTCGGCTCGGAAGCGCCCGCACCCGCTATCGGAGCGATCGGCGGCGACGGCTCGCGATGCGGCTCGCTTCCCTTCACGTTCCTAGTCTTCGGCGACGACTGCTACAGCCAGCTCCGCGACGACATCGGCGTGCAGCTCGACCCGGACGACATGGTCGCCGACCGACTTGATTCCGCCGACGAGATCGACCTGGCGACGGTCGACCTCGATGCCCTTCTCGTGCAGAGCCGCCACGATGTCGGCGACCGAAACCGAGCCGTACAGCGTGCCGGTCTCCATCGCCCGCTTCTTGAGCTCGAGCTTGACGCCCGAGATCTTCGCCGCTTCCGCCGTAGCCACGGCGAGAGCCTCGTCGTGGCGCGCGTCGATCTTCTTCTTCTCGTGCTCGAATCGCTTGATGTTGCCCGGCGAAGCCGGCAGGGCGAGACCGTGCGGCAGCAGGAAGTTGCGGGCGAAGCCGGGCTTCACCTCGACCACCTGCCCGCGCCGGCCGCGGTGACGCAAATCGCTCATCAGGATGACTTTCATCTCCGGCTCCTAGTCGGTCGTGTAGGGAATCAGCGCCAGGTGACGTGCACGCTTGATGGCCGCCTGCACCATTCGCTGGTGCCGGGCGCTGTTGCCGGAGATCCGCCGAGGCAGGATCTTGGCGCGCTCGAGAATGTACTGCTGCAAGAGCTTGACGTCCTTGTAGTCGATGTACTCGATGTGCTCGACCGTGAAGCGGCAAACCTTCTTGCGGCGGAAGAAGGTCTTCTTCTTCGCCGCCGGCTTGCCCTTGCCCGGACCCTTCTTGCCGCCGCGGGGACCTGATTTGAACGGTTGCATCGTCAGGCCTCCTCAGTGCCGCTGGTGGCGGCCTCGGTGTCCGGAGTGGCGGGAACGGCCTCCGCGGCGACGACGGCCGGGGCGGCATCGGCGTTGTCCGAAGCTGCGGCCGCACCGGCTGCTGCCGCGGCTGCGGCTGCGGCGACCGCCGGGTCGACGTCGTAGTAACCGCCGGTGCGCGGCGGCGCTTCGCCGGGCTTGGCCCGACCGGCCGCCCGCTTGAGATCCTCGTCCGTGCGCACCGTCAGGTAGCGCAGGATCTTGTCGTTCTGGTTGAGGCGCATCTCGACTTCCTTGAGCAACCCGGCCTTCGCCGGCTCGATCTCCAGAAACAGGAAGAGATAGCGTCCCTCGGTCAGTTTACGGATCGGATAGGCGAGCTTCCGCCGGCCCCAGCTTTCTTCGCGGAGAACTTCTCCGCCGCGGCTGGTGATGAGCTGCTTGAACTCCGTGGAGAGCGCCGTCATATCGTCGTCCGAGAGCCTCGGATCGGCGACCAGCGCCAATTCATACGTTCTCACTCTAGCCCTCCCTATGGCCGTTGAGGTCCCGCGTTCGACGCGGAACAGGAAGGAGCGGCGACTCGGACCATCCTCGTCACCGGCGGGTTGGGGATCCACCCGCGGGGATTGCTGATTCTATTCGCTCTTCTGGCCGCCGGGCAAGTCCGGGGCCTCTGCCGCCGGCGCGTCCGGCGCGTTCGCCAATCGCATTGCGGCGTCGATACCCGCCTCGAACCACTCGCTCACGGCCCGCGCGGCGCGCTCGACCATCTCGCCGACGACCGGCTCTTCCTCGGCGAGGAAGTCGGCTAGCACGTACTCGGCGAGCCCGGACTCGCCGAGTGCGGGCGGGGGCGAGCCGATTCCGAGGCGCAGCCGCGGGATCGCTTCGGTCTGCAGCGCCTCGATCGTCGACTCCAGGCCGCGGTGGCCTGCCGCGCTGCCGCCGGCGCGCAGGCGCAAGCGGCCCAGCGGAAGATGGATGTCGTCGTAGACCATCAGGACGGCGCCGGGTTCGATGCCGTACCTTTCGCAGAGGCAGCGCACGGCGCTGCCGCTGCGATTCATGAAAGTACGGGGCTGGCAGACCAGCCGCTCGTCCCGGGAATGCACCCAGGCGCCGCAGTCCTCGCGAAAGTCGCCGAACGAGTGCAGCGCGACCATCCGGTCGACGACGCGAAAGCCGACGTTGTGTCGGGTGCGAAGGTAAGACCCGCCCGGGTTTCCGAGGCCGACGACCAGGCGCGGAAGGCGGCGCGAATCGACCGGGCTCAGGACGAGGCCTTCTCCTCTTCCTTCTTGCCCTTGGCGATGACCTCGGGCTCGGCAGCCGCGCCTTCCGCGCCCGCAGCCGCCGCCTCGACCTCCACCTTGGCATGAGCGACGGAGACGATGACGCGATCCTCGTCCTCGATCAGCTTGACGCCCTCCGGGAGCTTCAGGTCCTTGACCTCGAGATGCTGGCCGACCCTGACTTCGGTGACGTCGACCTTGATCTCCTGCGGGATGGCGGTCGGCAGGCACTCGACTTCGACCTCGCGGGTGACGAAGTCGAGCAGGCCGCCCTCGGTGCGGACGCCGTAGGCGACCCCGTCGAGGGTGACGTGCACGCGGACGCGGATGCGCTTCGCCATGTCGATGCGCATGAAGTCGACGTGCTCCACCTTGCGGGTGAGCGGATGGATCTGCATGTCGCGGATCATCGCGTGCCGGCTCTGGCCGGTGTCGGCGAGCTTGAGCAGGAAGATGCGGTTCTCGCTGCCGCCCGACTTGAACAGGTCGATGAGGGTCTTGCGCGGAACCTGAATCGAGATCGGCTCCTTGCCCCCGCCGTAGACCACGGCCGGAATCATCTCTGCGCGGCGCAGCCGGCGGTTGGCGGACTTGCCGGTCTCGTCCCGGCGATTCACTTCGATGGTGAGGTCCTGAGTCATTGTCTTGATCCCTTCTCGTCTAGACGAACAGCGAGCTGACCGAGCTGTTCTCGTGGATTCTGCGAATGGCTTCGCCCAGAAGCGGCGCGACCGAGAGTGAACGGAGCTTCGAGCTCTTCTGGAGCTTCTCCTCGACCGGAGTGGTGTTGGTGATCAGCACCTGCTCGAGGGGGGACTGCTCGATGCGCTGCAGAGCCGGGCCGGAGAGCACGCCGTGGACGCCGGCCGCCAGGATGCGCTGCGCGCCCTCGGCCCGCAGGGCTTCGACCGTCTTCGAGAGCGTTCCCGCGGTGTCGATGATGTCGTCGAGGATGAGAACGTGACGGCCCGAAACGTCGCCGATGATGTGCATGATCTCGGCGACATTCGGCGCCGTCCGCCGCTTGTCGACGATCGCCAGGCCGGCCTCGAGGCGCTTGGCGATCGCCCGCGCGCGCTCGACGCCGCCGGCGTCGGGCGAAACGATGACCAGATCGGGAATCGCCAGCGCCCGGATCGCCTCGAGCAGCACCGGCGCGGCGAAGAGATGGTCCACCGGGACGTCGAAGAAGCCCTGGATCTGCGGCGCATGCAGGTCCATGCAGAGCACGCGGTCGGCGCCGGCGCGCGAGATGAGGTCCGCCACGAGCTTGGCCGTGATCGGGACGCGCGGCTGGTCCTTCTTGTCCTGGCGGGCATAGCCGTAATAGGGCAGCACCGCCGTGACGCGCGACGCCGAGGAGCGCTTGAAGGCGTCGAGCAGGATGAGCAGCTCCATCAGGTTCTCGTTCACCGGCGAGCAGGTCGGCTGGACGATGAAGACGTCCGATCCGCGCACGTTCTCGTCGATCTGGCAGAACGTCTCGCCGTCCGAGAAGTTGTAGGCGGAGGAGTTGCCGGGCGAGACTCCGAGGTAGGCGCAGATCTCCTGCGTCAGCGCCGGGTGGGCGCGCCCGGTGAAGATCTTGATGTCTCCGTAGTGATCGCCGTCGCGCTTCGGTGTTCTCATGGAGGATTCGGTCTCGAGTTCGACGTTCACAGTAGAAAGCAGCACATCCTGCCGAATCTGGTTGGGGCGGGAGGATTCGAACCTCCGAATGCGAGATCCAAAGTCTCGTGCCTTACCGCTTGGCGACGCCCCACGAACTGCGCAATGACTCCCGCAAACTGCCGACTATATCGCCCTCTCAGGTGACTCCCCAGAAGGAGTCCCCGAACTGCAGCCGCTCGACCTCTTCGAGCGACCGCTCCCCGTTGCCCTTCGGGCCGGCGGGCGACGCCGAGGTCGCGGGCGCCGGCGGCGAAGCGGTCGACTCCCCCCCTGCCGCCACGCCGTCCAGGCTCGCCTGATAGACCCCGAGAATGCGCTCCTCCACCCACTTGCGGGTCTCTGAATTCAGCGGATGCGCCACGTCCTTGAACTCACCGCTCTTGCGTTTGCGGCTCGGCATGCTCACGAACAGGCCGTCCTTGCCCTGAATGACCTTGATGTCGTTGACCATGAAGCACCGGTCGAAGACGATCGAGATGAATGCACGAACCTTCTCGTCGCGCACGGGGTAGACCCGGACGTCGGTGATCTCCACGTCAACTCCCTCCCGACGGAGCTTCCAGTCCACTCCGGCGCCGCCACTCGTCCCGGCTCAGCGTCTTGACAGGCAGCCAGATCGTGTCGTTCTCGAGACGATCTCCGGCTTCCTGTCCAGCTGCCCGATCTGCGAACAGGGCGAAGATCGTCGAGCCACTCCCGGAGAGGCGAACGGCAACCGCCCCCGAATCGGAAAGGTGATTATACACGTCGCGCACCTGTGGATAGAGCGCCAGGCAGGTCGGCTCGAGATCGTTGGACCCCAGAAGCGCCTGCCACGCCGCGGGGAGACCGTCCACCCGCCCCGGCGTGCCCTCCCCTCCGGCCGGTCGGGAACTCCCCCCGTCAGGCTGTGTCGGGAGGCGATGGGCGGCGAAGACCGCGGCGGTCGCCACGGCGACCGGCGGCACCGCCAGCCAGAGCTCGAGAGGCGGCGCGACCGGGTCGGGCAGCTGCTCGATGATTTCGCCACGCCCGGTCCCCAGCGCGGTTCCGCCGTGCAGGAAGAATGGGACGTCGGAGCCGAGCTCGGCGGCCAAGCCCGCGAGCTCCGTCGTGCCCGGACTCCGACCCAGGAGGACGGTCATGCCGGCGAGGACCGTGGCGGCGTTGGAGCTGCCGCCACCGAGGCCGCCACCGATCGGAATCCGCTTGCGCAGCCGGATTCGCACACCCTCCCCCGCCCGCCCCCAACGGGCGAGAAACCCGGCCGCTGCCCGCCAGGCGAGATTCGACTGGTCGGCCGGGAGACCGCTGCCCCCGGTAACCTCGAGAGCCACGCCCTCCGCGCCCGGCAGAATCTCGACCTCGTCGGCGAGGTCGATGGTCTGGAAGATCGTGCGGAGCTCGTGAAAGCGGTCCGCGCGGCGCCGGAGTACCTCGAGGCGCAGGTTCACCTTGGCGAAACTAAGGAATCGCATTGTCGGGGCAGATCCTCTCCTCGGCGCCCGCGGGGACCACGCCGGGCCACTGCGGCGGAGCCGCAGCTCGGGTGCCACCCCCCGGTTCGTCGGCCGGCCGGGCCAGGTCGCTTTCGCCGGTCACCCGCCAGCGCACCTGCACCGAGGGCCGACGCACGGAGAGCAGCGAGTCGGGGTCGAGCCGTTTGAACCAAGCGACCGGCTCGCCTTCTTCCCAGAGGGTCCAACTTCCCCAGAGGGCGTCGCCGCTGTTACCGCGCTCGGCGGTGAACGGCCTCGCCGCAGACGTTTCCGTCGGCGACGGCGCCACGAGCTCTGCCGGCGGCCACTCGCCGATGAGCAGACCCGGGAAGTCGGCCAGGGCTACGCCTGGAACCCCGAGTCTCGCCGGCATCGGCCGGCGGGGGTCCAGCCGGCAGAAGAGCTTCGCCTGGGGATCGAGCCAGCTCGCTTCCCCGGAGTCGCCCCGAACTTCCCAGCGCGCCTGCCCGAGGGCGTCCGCAGCGGTGAGCGTGAAGCGCTCGGCGTCGAACCGGCGCAGCAGGAGTCGCAGGCTGGCGGACCCCTCTTCGCCGGAGATCTCGGCGCGAAAGAGCCATTGGCCGGCCCTGCCGCGCGGGACGGCGATCGGTTCGGTGATGGCGTGGGCGGCGGGCCCTGTCGCGACGGTTGCCGGCGCGGCAACCCGCGCGGCGGCCGCGCAACCGACCAACGCCAGGGCGGCGAGACCCGCCAGCGCGGCCAGCCCGTGCCGAAGAGCGGGGGCGAGACCGACCCGGCGCAGCTACGACGCCCCTGGCAGGCCGGCCAGCTTCGCCGCCAGTCCGCCGTTGCCGTCCGGACCGAGAGCCAGGGCGCGGCGGTAGGCGTCGCGGGCGCGGTCGAGCGCGCCGAGGGCGAGCAGGGAATCGCCGAGGTGCTCGAGCACGGTCGAGTCGCTCGGCATCAGGCGCGAGGCGCGCTCGAGAACCGCGCTCGCCTCGGCGTACCGCCCGAGCCGATAGAGACCCCAGCCGAGAGAATCGACGTAGGCACCGTTGTTGGCGTCGAGATCGAGCGCGCGCCGCACGAGGGCCAGGCCCTGCTCGACGTCGATGCCGCGTTCGATCCGCATGTAGCCGAGATAGTTGAGCGCTTGCGCGTGGTCCGGCTCGGCGGCGATGAGCGCCTCGAACAGCGCCGCCGCCTCGTCGAACCGGCCGGTGCGCTCGAGCGCCGTCGCCTTGCGGAACTGGAGCTCGCTCGAAGCGGGCTCTGCGGCGAGCGCCTTGTCGAGCAGCGGCAGGGCCGCCTGGAACTGATCGAGCCGCTCCTCCGCGGCCGCCAGCGCGACGAGCTGCTCGACCGAGCCGTTGGCGAGCTGCTCGCGAAAGCCGGCTGCGGCAGCGTCGCGCGCCCGCACGGCGAGCTCGTATCGCTTGGCGACGACTGCCGGCGCTGCCGAATCGCCGAGCGCCGCGAGCGCCGGACCGAGACCCTGGCGACCGAACTCGATGTCGGCGAGCAGCAGACGGACGTCGAGCGCGATGTCGGGATCCGCGGCAGGTTCGGACCGGAGCACGTCCGTCGCCAGCTCCGCCGCCACCGCCTCGCGGTCGTTGCGCGCCGCCAGCAGGGCGGCGCTGGCTTCGACGAGTACGGCTTCGGCCTGGCGTCCCGCAGCGCGCAACGCATCGCGGCGACGGGCGAGCGCTGCCAGGGCCTCTTCGATCCGGCCCAGGCGCTCGAGCGCGCGCACCTCGAGGAAGCTCAGCTGGTCGTGCAGCGGGTTGCGCCCGGCGGCGCCGCCGATCAGCTCCAGCACGCTGGCCCAGCGACCGTCAGCCTGCTCGATCGTCGCCAGGAGAACCAGGACCGTGGTGTTCTCGGGGAGCTCGTCGTGGAGCGAGCGCGCGATGTCTGCCGCACTCTGGAGGTCGCCGTCGAGATAGAGCTCCACCGCTCGCCGCCGGCGCAGTTCCGGCGATCGCTGCTGCGACTCCGGCGCATCGGCGAGAAGCGCCGCGGCCTCGAAGTGCTGCCCCCGGCTCGACAGCAGCTCGGCGAGCTCGAACCGGCTCTCGAGCCGGTCGGGATGGGCGGCGAGCATCGACCGCTGGACGGACTCCGCCGCCATGGGATCGCCGGCAGCAACCAGCGCGCGAGCGCGCAAAGCTTCGATCATCGGCTGGCCGGGGCGCTGCTCGGCGGCGCCGTTGAGCACGACGACCGCTTTTTTCGGCTCGTTCTCGGCCAGGTAGATCTGGCCGAGGGCGATCAGACTCTCGAGGTCGTCGGGCTCGGCCGCCAGCACCAGCTCGAAAGCCGAGCGCGCCTCGACGCGCGCCGCTTCGTCGCGGTCGGCGAGGTTCATCGCGATGCGCGCCTGGGTGCGCAGGACTTCCGTGTCAGTCGGCGCGAACGGGCGCGCCAGCCGGACCTCCTTCGCCGCCTCGACGAAGCGGCCGGCGCGGGCGAGGACACTGGCGTACTCGAGGTGAACGTAGGGGTCTTCCGGAGCCAGCGAGACCGCTTCGGCGTAGGCCGCCATCGCGGCCGCGGACTCGCCGTCCGCCAACAGTGCGCCGGCGAGGAGGAACGAATAGGCGGCAGCGGACCGCGACGATTGTGCCTGGGCGCTCGCTCCCAGGCCGAGCGTGAGGGTCAGCAGAAGGGCGGCAGGTCGCAGGACGTACACCGGGCAATCATAGCCGGACTCCGACTTTGTCCCGCGGGCTCCACTCTGATATCTTCCTGCCCAATCGAAGTCCTTTTCGATTCTTACAGTTAGGGGTCGCATTGCGCACTGCTCCAGTCCGCCTGGGAGAGCTTCTCGAGAAGCGTGGCCAGCTCACGCGCGAACAGACCCTGCGCGCCCTGCGCAATCAGAAGGTCCTCGGCGGACGACTCGGGACCTGTCTGCTCGAAATCGAGGCGATCACCGAGGAACAACTCTGCAGCGCTCTAGCCGAGCAGAACGGCGTCCCGTGTGCGACGCCCGAGGACCTGCGGGGTATCTCCGACGAGGTCCTGGAGCTCCTCCCGGCCAAGGTCGCCAAGCGTTGCCAGGCCATCGCCTTCCACGCCAGCGCCACCCAGGTGAAAGTCGCGCTGAGCGATGCCCGCAACCTCGCCCATCAGGACGAAATCTCCTTCGTCGTCGGCAGGCGGATCCGCTGGCACGTCGCTCCCGAGCTGCGCCTGATCGAGGCGCTCGAGAAGCACTACGGCGAGGAGTGCCCGTCGCGCCTCGCCAAGCTCCTCGACAAGCTGAACCGCTCGCGCTTCCTGTGGGCGCGGGAGGCCACCGCCGCGACCGCGACGGCGCCGCCTCCGGCCGGCGAGCAACTGCAGTGGGACACCCGGATCGCCGGAGTGGCCGCTGCCGGGCCGGCGGCTGCGAACGAGTCTCCGGCCTCGGTTTCGCTCGAGCTGCCCCACTTCCAGCACCAGACACTCGAGCTCCCGACGCTCTCCCCGCTCGCGCCTCAGCCCGCTCCGTCCGGCTCGGCGGCGGCCCTGCCGACGGCGCCGCCAGCGCCCGTCGCCGCGCCGGCGGGCATTCCGGCAGCGCTTCCAGCGGCGACTCCACCGGCGGAACTGTCGGCGGCGGAGTCCGTCCCCCCCGCGAAGACCCAGGCAGCTCCGCCGCCGCCGCCCCAATCTCATCGCCGCTTGACGGTCGACGAGGCCGAGCAGCGCCTCCTGCAGCCTCGCGAGCGCGACGACGTCGCGCGGGTCCTGCTCGACTTCGCGGCCGGGCTCGTGCCGCGGGCGGTGCTGTTCGTCGTCCGCAAGGGCGAGGTCGTCGCCCTGGTCGGGCCGAACGGCTCGGGCAAGACGACGGTCGTCCGGGGCGTGCTCGGGCTGGCGCCGGTCACCGCGGGCGAGGTGCTCCTCTTCGACGTCCCGGCGGCACGCTTCAAGG
>JBGARM010000078.1:0-10338 GCA_044230215.1 Thermoanaerobaculia bacterium
GAGGAACTCGCCCTGCGCCTTGACGTTCAGGCAGAAGTAACGGTTGACGTTGGCGACCACCCGGCGCACGCGGGCGCGCTCGCCGCGATCCGGAATGCGGTCGCGCTGGAAGAGGTCCTTGACGTAGAGCACGCCTCCGGGCCGGAGCATCCGGTGCGCCGAGGCGAGGGCGAGATGCGGGTGGTCCGAGTGCACGAGCGATTCGAGGAAGAGGACGGCGTCGAACGTGCCCGCCGCGAAGTGGTTCTCGAGGTGATGGAAGTCGCCCAGGGTGACGGTCACGCGGTCGGCGAGGCCGGCGGCCTCGACGCGCGCCTGCGCTTCGGCGGCCTGTACCCCGGAGATGTTGACGGCGTCGACGTGCACGTCGCGGTGGCGGGCGAGCCAGAGGGCCGGCCCGGCGATGCCGCAGCCGGCGTCGAGGACACGTCTGCCGGGGACGAGCTCGGCCTGGTCGGCGATGTGATGGAAGAGCTCCCCCAGGTCGGCCGTGCGCTGCGACTGGAAAGTGTCGCCGAAGGCCGCCATATAGCGCTCGTGCCACTCATCGTAGTAGCGCGCCACGCGCCGCGAGCTGAGCTCTGCGGGAGCGAGCCAGCGGCGCACGAAACCGGGGAGCAGGGAGATCATCGGACGCAGACTAGAATGCCGGCAGTGAAAGTCGGAGAGTCGTGAGTGCGCCCGCGCTGATCGCCGTCGAGGCGGTCTCGAAGAAGTACTGTCGCGACCTCGAGAAGTCGCTGCGCTATGGACTGCATGACATCGGGCGCGCGCTCGTCGGGAGAGGCGCCGAGCCCGGGTCCCTGCGCGATGGCGAATTCTGGGCGCTGTCGCAGGTCTCCCTCGAGCTCGGCGCCGGCGAATGCCTCGGCGTCATCGGCCCCAACGGCGCCGGCAAGAGCACGCTGCTCAAGCTGATCCAGGGGCGGTTCCACCCCGACCGCGGACGCATCGTGGTGCGCGGCAAGCTGGCGGCGATCTCGGAGCTCGGCATCGGATTCAACCCCATCCTCTCAGGTCGCGAGAACATCTTCCACAACGCCGCCCTGCTCGGCCTGTCGCGGGAGGAGACGCGAGGCCTGCTCGGGCAGATCATCGAATTCTCGGAGCTCGAGGAGTTCATCGACGCGCCGGTCTTCACCTACAGCTCCGGCATGCGGGCCCGTCTCGGCTATGCGGTCGCCGCCCATCTCGATCCCGACGCCCTGCTGATCGACGAGGTGCTGACGGTCGGCGACCTCGCTTTCCGCCGGAAGTGCGTGCAGCACATGCAGCGCTTCCTCGCTCGCGGCAGGTCGGTGCTGCTGGTCTCGCACGAGATGTACAGCGTGCAGACGCTGTGCACGCGGGCGGTCTATCTCGAGCGCGGCGAAGTGGTCTTCACGGGTCCCAGCACCGAGGCGGTGAATCTCTACCTCAAAGCCCGCCGCGGGCTTGCCCCCCGTTCCGTGGTGGTGAAGGCGGAAGGGGCGCCGGAAGCGACCGCCGCCGGAGCGGACGCCGGACCCGTGGCCGGGCCGGCCGCAGAGCGGGCGGTCGAAAGCACGCACCCGAGCGCCAGCGAGCCGGTGGTCGTCACCGGTGTGGCGATCGAACCGGCCGAGCCGGAGGGGAGCGGCGAGCTGCGCAGCGGCTGCCGGGCGCGCGTGATCGTGCGCTATCGCGCCCACGAGCAGAGGGAGCGGCTGTTCTGGGCGTTCCGCATCGCCACCGCCGACCTGCTGGTCCAGGTCACCTCCGGCATCCTGCCGGCCGATGCCTTTCCCGGCAACCGCCTCGATGCCGGCGAGGGGGCGCTCTCGTGCATCATCCCGCGCCTGACCCTCACCGCCGGCACCTATGCCATGCGGGTCGTCCTCGCCGAAGCGGACGGAACGCTGCTCGTCATGTTCGGTTTCGAAGACGCGCCGCTCTACTTCAACGTCGCCTCCGGAGCGAGCGCCGTCGACAACATGCACGAGCTGTCCGGCGACCTCGTGACGCTGGCGGTCGAAGCCGAAACCTGACCGGCGAAGCCTACTCGACGCTGTAGGACTGCAGGGCTACCGGCGTCGTGTTGGCCTGAATCTGAATGGCAAAGTTGTTGGTGATGCCAAAGTTGCGGGTGCAGCCGTTGTTGGTGCCGACGCTGCCGCAGCGCTCGACGACGCTCGGCGACACGTCCGGCTGGCTGCCGACGGTCGGCGTTTCACCGAGCCGCCAGAACACGTCGCTGCGACTGGCATTGACCGACACCGAGATCGTGTTGTCCGCCTCGCCGCCGAGATCGACATTGGGGTAGGGGAAGTTCACCGCGAAGATCGTGCCGAGCGCCGGCGGCGTGATGCCGGTCACGGTGACCGTCGAGAGCGGAATCAGCGTTCCGGTGCCGTTCCCGCAGGGAGAGTTCGCAGCGCCGCTGGTCGAGCAATCGGTAAAGAAGTTCATCGTCAGGTCGAAGGGAGTGACCGCGGCCAGGGTGAAGACCTCGATCTGGACCTGGCAGACGAAGCGGTCGGTGCCGCCGAGCACGATCTTGTCGCCCATGCTGGTCGCCGGTCCGTTGGCGGCGGCGGTGATTTCCGCGCCCTGGTTGGAGGCGTGCGTCGTGTCGTAGATGATGGTGGCGCCGGAGCAGGAAGGGACGCCGAAGACGAGGCTCGCGGGCGCCGGGTTCGTCGCGGTCGCGAGCGGGTCGGCGGGTGCCTGAGCCCAGGCGCAGACGGGAGCCAGCAGAAGAAGGACGGAGAGGGACTTACGCATGGAACGACCTCCTCGGGAGAATGGCTGATATCCCATCCACTTTATCGCAAAGAGGAGTCGGTCGTCGGGAAGCACCGGTGCGAGGCCGTGTCCCGCCTCGCACCGGTACCTCTCGCCTCCTATTCGCCTCCGGGTCGGGTCTCTCTCCGCCTGCGGATGCCGCGCAAGCCGGCGCCAGCGAGTCCGAGAGCGAAGAGACCGAAGCCGAGGTCGCCCAGAGTCGGGATCTCCGCTACGGGGACCTCGGAGTCGTCGTTGACGATCGTCACTGTCGCGGTAGCGAGCACCGCGTGCGTGATCGGCGTGCGCAGAACGACCAGGAAGTCCTCGTCGATCTCGACCGTCGTGTCGCCGACGATATCGAGCGTGAACGACTCCTGGGCGTTGCCGGCGTTGACCTGCGTCGGCTGCGGGATCGCCAGCAACTGCAGGTAGTCGGCGTCGTCGACCTGCGCCGAGCCGTCGAGGAGCAGAACTTCGAGCGGCAGGTCCTCGGGCAGCGCCTGCGAGAGATGGATCGTCATCAGCACCTGGCTGAGACCGGCGTTGCCTTCGACGATCGACTCGTCCGGCAGGGTGAGCAGAGCCTGCGGACCCTCGGGCTCGATGACGATGGTGAACTCGGCGTCGAACAGCTCCGGCGGCGGCGTTCCCGGATCGGGATCGTCCACCGGGCAGGTGAGATGGACGTTGAAGGTGTAGGTTCCCGGCTCGGTCGGCGTGCCGGCGAGCGCGCCGTGGAGCTCGAAGTTCGCCGAACCTGGCGGGTCTTCGACCGCCACTTCCGACAGGAGGATTCCGGGCGGCAGCGTGCCGGAGAGCGAGGTCCAGTCGTAGTCGAGCGTCGGGTCGAAGCTCGCCGAGAAGCCTCGCAGGTCGACCGGGCCGTACGGCACGCCCACTTTGCCGACCGGCAGGTCGCCGTCACCGATGATGTTGGTGATGTGGCAGAGCCCGGCGGTGTCGTCGTCGTCGAAGATCGTGCCGGTGCCCGCCGCCTGCGCCAGCGCGACAAAGGGCGAGCTCGGATTGGCGAGCGTCAGGGTCATCGTCTCGCTCGCCGGCGGCGTCTCGTCGGTGGTGTCGGAAACGATCGGGACGTGGACGAGCTTGGTCGTCTCGCCGGGCGCGAAGGTGAGTTGGCCGGTCGTGGTGTCGTAGTCGGTGACCGGGAAGGCGGTGCCGTTCGAGGTCGCGTAGTCGACCGTGAACGGCTCGCTGAACTGAGTCGAGAGCTCGACATAGAAGGCGAGCGTCGCGCCTCCCGGCGGGTTGAACTCGTAGCCCGATGTGTCGTGGACCTCGACGGTGAGCGGGGTCTGGTCGAGATTCTCCGGCAGCAGGACGAGCGACGAAGTCGCGGGATCGATCGGGCACTGCTGGTCGTCGCCCGGCGCGGCGTAGGAGTCGAGCACCGCGACGATCTTCGACAGGGCGGGCACGACGGCGCTCGCCCGCATGCGGTCGTCGAGAAAATACTGGCCGACGTAGAAATAGTAGTAACCGCCGCTGTAGCGCTTGGCGACCGGATTCGGTCCCGAGATGTCCGTCGGCCCCTCGTAGGCGAACGCCAGGAGGTTCTCGGTCGGATCGGCGGGATTGAAGTGGTCGAGGTAGAGCGACAGGCCGATGCGGATGTTGCCGCAGTCCTGGTGCGTCCAGCGCAGCTGCAGCGCCACGCAGCGCCCGGGGCCGTTGTTGTAGAAATCGTAGGTCTGGTAGAGATGGTCTTGCCCCGGGTCGTTGTCGTGGAAGACGAACGCCGACGGGTAGCTCGCCTGGGCGTTGTCCACCGTGCTGCAGACTTTGTTCGGCGCCCGGTCGAGAGCGCCCTGCATGACGGCCGCCGTGGTGGTGTCGAACGGCGTATCGATCCAGGCCAGGGCGGATCCCGTCAGGAGGGCCGCGAGCAGGAGGGCGAGAGCGCCGGTCCTGCCGCAATGGGCGAGATTCTTCTCGGTCATCGTCTTCTCCTCGAAGTGAAGTTCGTGGAGGGAACTCTCTCTGCAGCGCGTCGGGAGCGGAATCGCATGGCTATGCGAGGCGGCGCGAAGGGTCCCGGCCGGGCGCGGAATTCCGGCTAGACTGCGCGCCGTGAGCCCTTCGGTTCGAGTGCTGCGGCGGGCTCGTTTCCTCGCCGCCTGGGGGATCGTGCAGGCGCTCGGCGCTGGAGCCGGCTCAAGGTCTTCGACTCCTCGCAAGGTCTCGCCGGCGACGCGGTCCGCGCCCTGTTGCGCGATTCGCGCGGCTTCCTCTGGATCGGCACGAGCTCGGGCCTGTCGCGCTTCGACGGCCAGCGGTTCCGCAACTACGACACCGGCGACGGGCTGCCGAGCCCGCGCGTCACCGGCATCGCCGAGTCTCCCGACGGCACGATCTGGGTCACGACCGAGCTCGGCCTGGCGCGTCTCGACGCCCGGGCGGACGCCGCGTCCGGGCCGTTCGCCATCGAGCCCCTGCCGCTGCCGCGCGTGGCCGTCAATTGCGTGACGGTGGACGCGGAAGGGATCGTCTGGGTCGGCGGCGTGCTGCCGGTGCGGCTCGACCCGCGCGCGACCGGGGCGGCGCGAAGCCGCGTGCTGGAGATGCCGGTGAAGAACGCCGACACGCAGGACTTCGCCCTCGGCGCCGAGGGCCGGCTCTGGATCGCCACCGGCCAGGGGCTCGTGCTGCGGCGTCGCGACGGCACCCTGCGGGTTTTCGAGCTCGGCTCGCCGAACGTCGGCGCCGGCGCGGTGGCGGTGGACGGTGCGGGCCGACTCTGGGTCGGCGGCCCCGGCGGCCTCTACGTGGCGGCCGAAACGACCCTGGCAGAGGAAGATGCGACCGCAACGCCGCCCGCCGACCGGCGCTCGCTGCACCAGCGCTCGCGCCCGCCCCGGTGGCCCGGCGAACTTCCGGGCGAGCTCCCCGAGCGACCGGGGGAGATCCTCTTCTACACCGCCGGCTCCGGCTTGGCCGGCGATTTCATCTATTCGATCCATGCCTCTGGCGAGGGGGGGCGCTCGGTCTGGATCGGCAGCCGCACCGGGGTGACCGGCTTCGACGCCGGCGCCCTGCGGACCATCACCGCGGCCCAGGGTCTTCCCGAAGCTGCCCAGGTGGTGGCGCTCCAGGATCGCGACGGCTCCGTCTGGTTCGGCTCGGAGAGCTGCGGCCTGACGCGTCTCCTGCCTGCCGGATTCGTCTCCTACGGCATCGCCGACGGCCTGGCCGACGAACGAGCGGCGGCGCTCTTCGACGGGCCCGATGGTGCGCTCGACGTGGTCACGACCAGCCGGGACCTGCATCGCTTCGACGGCAACCGCTTCGACCTGTTGACGCCGCGGATGCTCTTCCCGCGGCATCTCACGGGGTGGGGCTGGAATCAGTTCGTCGCCGCCGATCACCACGGCGCCATCTGGTATCCGGTGCATGGCGCGCTCTATCGCTTCCCGTCGCTCGCCGATCCGCGGCACTTGCGCGACGCCTTGCCGGAGCGGCGCTGGAGCGAAGCCGAAGGTCTTCCCGGCGCCGACATCTTCCGCGTCTACGAGGATCGCCGCGGCGACGTCTGGGTCTCGTCCATCGCCGATCCACCGCTCGTGCGCCTAGTCGGTGGCGAGCGCGTCGTCGCTGTGCCGGAGGTCGAATCCGGCGTCGCAACCGGCGGAGCGCCGACGGCGTTCGCCGAGGATCGGGCGGGGGACCTCTGGGTCGGGTTCTACGTCGGTGGAGTCGCGCGGGTAAGCGACGGCCGGTGGACCTTCTACGGCGCAGCCGACGGAGTGCCGCTGGGCTTCGTCTCCGACCTCTTCGTCGATCGCGAGGGCCGGCTGTGGATCGCCACGACCTCGGGCGGAGTGGGACGGGTCGACGAGCCCGCGGCCGACCGGCCGGTCTTCAGGCGCTACACCAGCGCCGACGGCCTGACCACGAGCAGCACACGCTGCGTCACCGAGGACCGCGACGGGCGGATCTTCGTCGGCACCTCGCGCGGTATCGACCGGCTCGACCCGGCGAGCGGCCGGGTGCACTCCTTCTCGACCGAAGAGGGGCTGCCGAACAATCTCGTCTTCGCCTGCCATGCCGCGCCGGACGGCACGCTATGGTTCGGCACCCTGCACGGGTTGGCGCGCTACGACCCCGGCGCGCGGCGGTCCGGGACGGCGCCCCGGGTCCGTATCACCGGCGTTGCGGTCTCCGGCCAGGCGCGCGCCGTGCCCGAGCTCGGGATCAGCGACGTTGCGGAGCTCGAGCTCGCGGCGGCGAACAACTCGCTCGAAATCGATTACATCGGGATTTCGCCCGCCGTCGGCTCCGGGCTGACCTTTCAGTATCGACTGGGCGACGAGCAGGAGTGGAGCGCACCGTCCTCAGCCCGCTCGGCGAATTTCCCCCGCCTGGGCGCCGGCCGGTATCACTTCGAGGTCCGTGCACTGACCCGCGACGGCGTGGCGAGCTCGCCCACCGCAGGCGTGTCGTTCCGCATCCTGCCGCCGTTCTGGCAACGCCCCTGGTTCCTTGCGCTGGGGGCAATGCTGCTCGCGGGCCTCGCCTGGATCGCGATGCGCCTCCGGGTCGCGCGGCTCATCGCGGTCGAGCGCGCGCGCACCCGCATCGCCTCCGATCTGCACGACGACGTCGGCTCGAGCATCTCGCGCATCGGCATCCTCGGTGAGCTGGCGCGCCAGCGGGTGCGGGCTGCGCCGGTCGAGGCCGAGGAGATGCTGGGCGAGATCGGACGCGAGGCGCGCGAGCTCGTCGAGGCGACCTCCGACATCGTCTGGGCGGTCGATCCGCATCGCGACGACCTGGGGAGCCTCGTCGTGCGGCTGCGCCGCTTCGCCGCCGACCTCCTCGAAGCGCGCGGCGTCGCGCTCGACTTCGAGGCCCCCGCCGGGGCGGCGGCGGTGGTCCTGCCGCCGGAGGTCCGCCGCGCTTTCTACCTCTGCCTCAAGGAGTCGATTCACAACGTCGCCAAGCACTCGAACGGTGGCCGCGCCGGGGTGCGAATCGAGCTGCGCGCGGGGGTGCTCCATGGCGAGGTGGTCGACGACGGCGGCGGCATCGCGTCGGGCCGGGCGGCCGAGGCCGAGGCGGCCGGAAGGCGCGGCCTGCCCGGACTCCACCGTCGCGCGCAATCGGCCGGCGGCGAAGTGCGCATCGACAGCGCGGAGGGCCGGGGGACGCGAGTCGAGGTGACGATGCCGCTGCGGCCCCTCGTCGGATCTCGCCGGCGGTCGCATGATCGTGCGACGCCCGGCGGCGGCTCGAGCTGATAGAAATTGTCGGTCATGACGCCATCCCGGACCGTTCCCGCAGCTTCACCGGATGCAGAGTCGATCCGGGTCTTCATCGTCGAGGACGACCGCCTGCTGCGCGACAGCCTGCGCATGCTCATCGGCGGCAGCGCCGGCTTCGCCTGCGTCGGCGCCGCCGGCTCGATGGAGGAGGCGCTCACCGTGCCGGTCGGTCCGCCGCCGCAGGTCGTGCTGCTCGACATTCACCTGCCGGGCACCCGCGGCTCGATCGGCGTCATCGACCTGCTCGACCGCTGGCCGGAATGCGTCGTCCTGATGCACACCGTCTACGAAGAGGACGATCTGGTCTTCGAATCGCTGTGCAACGGTGCGTCCGGCTACATTCTCAAGCGGACGCCGCCGGCGCGCCTGCTCGAGGCGATTGCCGAGACCTGTCGCGGCGGCGCGCCGATGTCGCCCGAGATCGCGCGCAAGGTGCTATCGCGATTCCGCAAGCTCGGCCCGGCGGCCGCCGCCAAGGGCGAGCTGAAGGGCGGCGGGGCGCTCTCGCCGCAGGAGACGCGACTCCTGGCGCTGATCGCCGCCGGCTCGAGCTACCGCGAAGCGGCGCTCGAGCTCGACGTCTCGATCAACACCGTCCGCACCCACATCCGCTCGATCTACGAGAAGCTCCAGGTGCACACCAAGTCCGAAGCGGTCGCCAAGGCGATGCGCTCGGGTCTGATCTAGCCTGTACCGAGCTAGAAAGCAGTGGCGGACCAGCGCGCCGTCGAACCGACCTCGAAGTTGTCGGCGAACAGCGGCGGGCTCTCGAGGTTGTGCAGCAGCACGACGTCGCGGCGGGTGGCGTCGCCCGCCGCGACCGGGATCGCGGTGACGTCGAGCGGGTCGAAGCCGGCGGCGGTGAAGTGCAGGGCGTAGGTCCCGGGATCGAGCAGCCGGTGGTAGTCGCCGGCCGCCGGGTCGGTCTGGACCTCCGATTCCTGCGCCGTCAAGCCGAGGAGCTGCACGGTCGCCGCGAGCGGCGTACCGTAGGCGTCGGTCACCAGGCCGCGGATGCCGGTGAGCGAAGTGGCGATGAAGTCGAGGAACGCCTGACGGTTCGCCGTCCAGTAGTCGGGCATGCGCAGCGAGTCGTCGGTCTTGCAGGAGGAGACTTCGATCGTCACCTCGCGGCAGCGCCGCCACCAGTTCATCCAGTCCTGACGGCCGCCCTGGACCTCGTACCACTCCCAGCCGTTGGTGGTGCCGTCGAAGCTGATGTCGGAGAAGTAGGAGCTGCCGCCGATCGCCGCCGGCGCGTTCGCCTTCACCAGGTTGGCGAAATGGTGGGCGACCCCCTGGTACCAGAGCTCGTCGGCGTGCGGATGGCTGTCGGGCGGGCCGTCGCTCCAGGTGTCCCAGGGGTAGTTGAAGACCTCGGCTCCGCCGTGGAGATTGAACGCCAGGGTGAAGTGGTGCGCGTTGCCGAACTCCATCATGCGCTGGGTCTCGGCCCAGTAGACGCTGCCGTCGGGGTGCGCACCGTCCTGCGGGTCGGGGAAGTTGCGGTTCGGGTCGACCCCGGAGTTGCTGCCACTGGAGGTTGCGTAGTAACGCCGCGACTTCGGACTTGCAAGTGGGTAGGTCCCAAGAGCCTCGTCGCTAACGTAGTAGGCCCCGTCGGGGTTGGCGAGCGGGTTGATCCAGATTTCGGTCGAGTCGACGAGGTGGGTGATCGCCTGGACGTAAGGGTCGAGAGACGCCGGGTCGTAATGGGTGAGCAGCTCGTCGATGAGGTGAATCATCAGGACGAAACCGGTGGTCTCGTCGCCGTGCATGGTCGAGGAGAGAAAGATCTCGGGCTCGTCCTCGGCGATGTCGGGCCGGTCGCTGATCATCAGCGCCAGGAGTTTGTGCGGTCGGACGGTGTTGGTCGTGTTGCCGATTTCGACCCGACGGACCAGGTTGGGGTAGGTATCGGCGAAATATTGCAGGCGGGCGGTATAGGCGGCGTAGGTCGGGTGCTGATCCCACTTCCAGCCGGTTGCCTGAACCTCGGCCGCGGTCAGCATGTCGACCACCGAGCCGCAGGCGTCAGGCGCCTCCTCCTCGAATGGGATCCCGAGCGCCCGCAGACGCTCGCGGTCCTCCGCGGTGGCGTAGGCCCAGATCGCTTCGCCGGCGCGCCGCCCGTCCACTTCGACGAAGCCCTGGACGGTCGCGAGTGTCGCCCGGTCGCCGCGCAGGATCTTGATGCGCCGCGGCTCCTCGGGCGCTCCGCCGGCTGCGGCGGTGTCGGTCGCGCCGGCCGGCGCGATTGCGGTCAGGGCGAAGAGAACGGCGCCCATCCACCGGGCGCCGCGGCGCAGCA
>JBGARM010000079.1:0-10017 GCA_044230215.1 Thermoanaerobaculia bacterium
GTCGGCGATCGCCGCGCCGGTGGCGGCCGCGGTGACGCGGCCGGAGATCGCCCCGCCACCGGGCCGCGGACAGACGCCGGCGGGGGCAGACCGCGGAGCGCCGAGGGCCAAAAGGAAAGCGAGCACGGACGGAGCCGAGAGGCGAACCTGCTCTCTCATTTCCCACCCCTTGGAGTAAAGACTGGGCGAGACTCTACACCCGCGGGGCGCGCCGGGGTGCGCTGCGGCTCCCGGGGCCTAGACCCGCGACAGCCGACGGAGCGCCAGCCGCAGCAGCTCGTGGAAGGCGGCTTCGGGGGCATCCTTGCGCGCCGCGCCGACGGCGCCCTCGGCGAGCGACGGCTTGTAGCCGAGGTTGACCAGGGCGGCCACGAGATCGTCGTCGGAAGCGGAGCTCGCGCGCGCCGCGGGGAGCTGGGCGGCCAGGCCCTGGACCTTGTCCTTGAGCTCGAGCACCAGGCGCTCGGCGGTCTTCTTGCCGACGCCTGGGATCCGGGTGAGGCGGGCGACGTCACTCGAGCGCAGGGCGGCGACGAGCTCGGGCGCCTCGATGCCGGAGAGGATGGCGATGGCCAGTTTGGGCCCGACGCCGGAGACGGCGATCAGCCGCTCGAAGAGGGCCTGCTCCGCCCGGGTGAGGAAGCCGTAGAGGGCGAGCGCGTCCTCGCGCACGTGGGTGTGGATGAACAGGCGGATCGCGGCGCCGGCGTCGGCCTTCTGGATCTCGTAGTAGGTCGAGAGCGGAATCGCCACCTGGTAGCCGACGCCGCCGACATCGAGAATCAGACGGTCCGGCACTGCCTGCACCACCTTGCCCGAGAGCCAACCGATCATCGGCCGATCCTATCCGCCCGGCGCTCGCTCAACCGCGAGTCGCGGCCGGCGCGCCGGCGAGCGCCTGCAAGAGGTCGGCGAGCAGATCGTCGGGGTGCTCGAGGCCGATCGACAGCCGCAGCAGGTCGTCCGGCGTGGTCGTCCCCGGCCCGTCGCTCGACGCGCGATGCTCGACGAGACTCTCCGGGCCGCCGAGGCTGGTGGCGTTGGCGAACAGCTTCAGGCGGGAAGCGACCGCCACGGCAGCCGCCCGACCGCCAGCCATCCGGAGCGCCAGCATGCCGCCGAAGGCGGTCATCTGCCGAGCGGCCGCCTCGTGGCCCGGGTGGGAGGTGAGGCCTGGATAGAGCACCTGAGAGAGGGCCGGGTGGCCGGAAAGAGCCTTTGCCAGGGTCGAAGCGTTCGCCGAGTGGCGTTCCATGCGGCAGGGGAGCGAGCGCAGCCCGCGCAGGATCAGCCAGGAGCTGAACGGACTCGCGGTCCCGCCAAGCCGCCGGCGAGCCTTCGCCACGGTTTCGGCGAGCCCGTCCTCGGTGCTGGCGAAAACCAGGGCGCCGCCGAGCACGTCGCTGTGACCGCCCATGTACTTGGTGGTCGAGTGCAGGACGATGTCGGCACCCAGAGCCAGAGGCCGCTGCAGGGCAGGGGTGGCAAAGGTGCCATCGACCAGGAGCCGGGCGCCGGCAGCGTGCGCCACCTGCGCCAGGCGGCGGAGGTCGAGGATCTCGAGCTGCGGGTTGGTTGGGGTTTCGGCCCAGACGAGGGTGGTCGCGGCACCCGGAGCCGCGAGCGCCGCTGCCGTCACCGCGGCGTCCGCCAGGTCGACGAAGACCGGCTGCGTCCCCCAGCGCGGCAGGAACTCGAGCGCCAGCTGACGGACGCCGGAGTAGATGTCGCTGTGGAAGAGGACGCGCGAGCCGGCGGAGAGCGACTGCAGCAGGGTGGCGGCGGCGGCCATGCCGGAGGCGAAGACGAGCGCGCCGCTCGCGGGGCCGCCGCCCTCGATCGCCGCCAGCGCCTCCTCGAGGCGGTCCTGGGTGGGGTTGCCCTCGCGCTGGTAGGCCCAATCGTGGAGCGGTTCGCACTCCGGGCCGTGCAGAAAGGTGGTGGAGAGGTGGATCGGCGGGGTGACCGCGCCGGTTTCCCGGTCGGGCTCCCCGCCAGCGTGCACGGCGACGGTCTCGAAGCGCATGGCGGGGAGCTTATCGCCCGCGAGGGGGCGCGCCGCGCCGCGACCGCCGCCCGAGATCTCCTAGCTGCCCTTGGCCTCGTCGCCCAGCATGCCGAACTGCTCGAGCAGCGGCTTGTCGTACTGCACCTTGGCCTCGCGCTTCCGCTGCTCGATGATCGAGCCCAGAAGCCGATTGACCTCGTTGCGCTCGAGCGTCTGCCGGGTCTGGGTACGCTCGGCGGCGAAGGCGGCGGCGTCGAAGCCCTTGCGCGCCGTGATCTCGTAGAGCACCGCGCCCTGGTCGGTGAGCACCGGCGAGCCGACATCGCCGACCTTGCCGGCGAGCGCCGCATCGACCAGCTTGCGGGAGTCGGAGAGCCCCTCGATCTTGCCGTCCCGCCCGAACTCGCCGCTCTCCTTGACCTCCACGGCGAGCTCCTTGGCGACGTCGGCGAGACTCTTGCCGGAGGCGATCGCGCCGCGCGCCTGCGTCAGGCGGGCGAGAGCGAGCTCGCCGGCCTTGGCGCGCAGGGCTGCCGGCCGGACCTTGGCCTCGACTTCCGCCAGGGCGGGCATCCGCGCCGGGCTCTCGGAGACCAGCTGCAGGATGGCGAAACCGCGCGCGATCTTGATCGGCGTCGAGGTCTTACCGGGCTCGAGCGCGAAAGCGGCCGAGGAGAACGGCGTGCCGCGACCGATGCCGGCCACCACCTCGTCGGCGCCGAACGCCGGCGTGGTGATGAACATCACGGTGTCGTTGTCGGCCAGCGCCTTGAGCTGCGCTTCGGTCGTGAGCTTCTCGGCGGCGATCTTCGCCGCCAGCTCGTTGGCCTTGGCCTCCGCCTGCGCCTCGGCACGCTCGGCGGCGAGCCGCGCCCGCACCTGCGATTCGGCCTCCGCGAACGGCCGCTGGCCGGCGGGGCGCTTCTCGAGCACCTGGATGAGGTGATAGCCGAAGCTGGTCTTGATCGGTCCGACCAGCGCCCCGGCCGGCGCGCCGAAGGCCGCCTCCTCGAACTCCTTGATCATCCGGCCGTGGCCGAAGAAGCCGAGATCGCCGCCGCGCGTCTTGGAGCCCGGATCGTCGGAGAGCTCACCGGCGAGCTTGGCGAAGTCCTCGCCGGCCTCGACGCGCTTGCGCACGGCGGCGAGGGCGCTCTGGGCCGCCTCGGCCGTCCGCTGGTCGTCGACCTTGAGCAGGATGTGGCGGGCGTGGACCTGCTCCTCCACCTTGAAGTCGTCGAGATGGGCGTTGTAGTAGCTCTCGAGGTCGGCCTTCTCGATGGTCATCTTGGCGCGGGTGCGCACCGTATCGACCAGCAGGTAGTTGACGACGCGCTGCGGCGGCAGGCGGAAGTCGTCGCCGTGGCGCTCGAAGTAGCTCGCGACCTCGGCGGGAGAGAGCGTCGCCTGCGCCTGGAAGCCGCTCGGCGGCAGCACGAGATAGCGCACTGCGGCGCGCTCGGCCTGGTCGCGGTAGGCGCGCTCGACCTCGGCGTCCGAGACCAGCAGGCTCGACGAGAAGATCGCGTTCAGCTTGGTGAGCACGATCTGCCGCCGCATCGACTCTTCGAAGTCGCGCACGGTGTAGCCGTTGGCGCGCACGAAGCGCTTGTAGGTCTCCTCACCGATGAAGCCGCCGCCGGAGTCCTTCATGCCGGGAATCTCGAAGATCGCCTCCCGCACCTCGGTGTCCGAGGCCGCGAGGCCGCGCTCGGCGGCTTCGTTGAGCAGCAGCCGCTGGTCGACCAGGCGGTCGAGCGCCTGCAGCGGGAGCCGCAGCTGCTTGGCGATCTCGGGGGTGAAGTTCTCGCCGAAGGCCTGGCGGTACTGCGACTCGAGCTGGCGGTACTGGCGCTCGAAGTCGGCGTAGGAGATCTTGTCGTCGCCGACCGTCGCCGCCGAAGCGCGCGTTCCGGACCCCCTGGAGAGCCCGCCGCCGAAGTCGACGAAGACGAAAGCGATGAAAATGAGGATGACGACCCAGAGGATCCAGGAGAGGTACTTCAGATTGTCGCGCAAGACCTTGAGCATGGAAGACTCCAGAGGCACGGGCGGAAAGCACCCGGGCGAGAACGTTCAACGATAGCAAGGCGCGCGCGCGCCCGGCAACCAGCAGCTCGCCGAAGCCTCGCGCGCCGCACCTTTCCCCCGCTGTTGCCGGCTGCGGAACGGCTCACGCTGCGACCCGTAACTTCAAGTAGAATCAACCCCTTCGCCATTCGAACCGGCGTAGAGGGATCGCCTCGTGGGCGATTTCCGGGTCGCGAAAGAGGAGCGCTCGTTGCCGTCCAACCCGCCGAAGAAGAGCACCCAGGGCTGGTACACCGTCTCGGTGGACACCATTCGCGGCGCCGTGATCGTCGCTGCGTTCATCGGCCTGGCGATCGGCGGCTACAGCCTCTACCGCCAATGGGGGCAGAAGGCGCTCGAGCAGGAGGCGGCGGCGCTGCTCGCCGAGATCGAGGTCCTGTTGTCGCGTGCCGACACCGAGAAGCCGGCCGGGTCGTTCGTCGAGGAGCTCGAGTCGGCGCGCCGCGGCCGCACCGCCGCGGCAGAGGCCTACGCTGCCGGCGAATTCTCGACCGCGGTGAGCGAAGGGCGGCGCAGCCGCGCGCTGCTCCTCGCCATCCTCGACTCGGCGGCGGCGCGGGCCTCGACGGGTGAAGCCCAGTTCATCGCCGTGCAGGGGAGCGTCGAAGTCCGGCACGGCGAGCGCGGCGAATGGGAGGAGGCGCGCACCCGCGTCGTCCTGCAGTCGGGCGACTACGTCAAGACCTCGGTCAACGGCTCCGCCGAGATCGTCTTTCTCGACGGCACGCTCTACACGGTGCGGCCGAACACGCTCTTTCTCGTCACCCGCCAGCCCAGTTCGACCGGCGCGCCCGCCGAGCAGACGATCGCCATGGAGTACGGCTGGGTGAACCTGAATACCGCGCAGCGCGGCGGGCGCGTGACCACGCCGCGCGCCGAGGCGCTGGTCGGCCGCGAGTCCGAGGTCGTGGTGTCGTACGACAAGGGCTCTTCGACCGGGCGCTTCTCGGCCTTCCGCGGCTCGCTCGAGGTCGCCTCGGACGCCGGCCTCAAGCGCACCGTGGGCGAGCTCGAGCAGGTGGTGCAGACCGGCGATCTGCTCTCCGATCCGCGTCGTCTGCCGAGCTCGCCGGAGCCCGAGCGGCCGGACGACAACGTCGAGCTCTCGCTCGCCGCGGTGAAGACGCTGGTGCTGTCCTGGCAGCCGGTCAACCTCGCCTCGCGCTACGCCCTCCAGGTCTCCCGCAACCGGCTGTTCGTCGACAACGTCATCGACGTCAACGCGCGCACCAAGACCGAAGCCACCTTGGGGCTGCAGGGGGAGGGGACCTTCGAGTGGCGGGTCGCGGCGGTCGGCCGCGACGGGCTGCAGGGCCCGTGGAGCGCGCCGCGCACCTTCAGGGTGCTGGCGGCGGAGCGCCCGGGCGAGAAGGGCGACAAGACCCCGCCCGAGCTGGTCGTCGATCAGGTCCAGGCTTATGGCAATATCTTCATCGTCGCCGGCCGCACCGAAGCCGGCGCGACGCTCAAGATCAATGGCGAAAGAGTGGCGGTGGCCGCGAACGGCACCTTCACCAAGACCGTTCTCGTCGCCCAGGAGGGGTGGAGCCTGCTCGAGCTGCGCTCGGTCGACCCTTCGGGCAACGAGGTCACGGTTCGCCATCGCGTTTTCGTCGAAACTCTCTGATGCCATCCCGCTTCACGACTCACTGACCCAGAAAGAACGCCATGCCCTTTGGTTCCATGTTCCGCTATTTTTCGAACGATCTGGCGATCGACCTCGGCACCGCCAACACCCTCGTCTATGCCAGGAATCGCGGCATCGTCGTGCGCGAGCCGTCGATCGTCGTCCTCAACAAGCTCACCAACCAGATCGAGGCCGTCGGCGCCGAGGCGAAGGAGATGCTCGGTCGCACCCCCGGCAACATCGAGTCGATCCGGCCGATGAAGGATGGAGTGATCGCCGACTTCGAGGTCACCGAGCGGATGCTCGGCTACTTCATCAAGAAGGCGCACGGCCGCAAGATGTACGTTCATCCGCGCATCGTCATCGGCGTCCCCGGGGAGATCACCCAGGTCGAGAAGCGCGCGGTGCGCGACTCGGCGCAGAAGGCAGGAGCCTCCGAGGTCTACCTCGTCGAGCAGGCGATGATGGCGGCGATCGGCGCAGGGCTGCCGATCACCGAGCCCTCTGGCAACATGATCGTCGACATCGGCGGCGGCACGACCGACATCGCGGTGATTTCGCTCTCCGGAATCGTCTACTCGCGCTCGGTGCGGGTCGCCGGCAACGAGATGGACGAGGCGATCATCAACTACCTCAAGCGCAAGTACAACCTGCTGATCGGCGAGCGCACCGCCGAGATCATCAAGTGGGAGTTGGGCTCGGCCTTCCCGCTCAAGGATCGCCTGACGCTCACCATCAAGGGCCGGGATCTCGTCGAGGGCATCCCGAAGGAGCTGGTGATCTCGGACGAGGAGATCCGCGAGGCCCTGGCCGAGACCGTGAACGTGATCGTCGACGCGGTGCGCATGGCGCTCGAACGGACGCCGCCGGAGCTCTCGGCCGACATCATGGACAAAGGCATCGTGCTGTCGGGCGGCGGCGCCCTCCTGCGCGCGCTCGACGAGCGCATCCGTGCGGAGACCGGCCTGCCGGTCGTGCAGGCGGAGGATCCCCTGGCCTGCGTGGTGCTGGGCACCGGCCGCGTGCTCGAAGACATGCATCTGCTCAGAAAGGTATCCATCCGCTGACCCCGGGCCGCGTTCGCCTGCTCTTCATCCTGCTGCTCGTCGCTCAGCTCTTCCTGATCGCGGCGCAGAAACCCGATCGCGGCGGCGCCGGGAGCCTCCTCGAAGGCGCGGCCCTGCGCAGCCTGGGGCCTTTCGCGCGCGCCGTCGACGCGGGCTCGCACGGCCTGTCGTCGGCGCGCGAAAGCCTCCGGCGGCGCGACGATCTGGCGGCGGAGAACCGCGAGCTGCGCCAGGAGGTTCTCGAGCTGCGCCGCCGCGAGCTGCGCATGGAGGGTCTGGAGCAGGAGATCGAGGGGTTGTCGAAGACGCTCGCCTTCCAGCGCCGGCATGCGACGTCGCTGCGCATCGCCGAGGTGGTGCACGCCGACTACAGCTCCTGGCTGCGCTCGCTGGTGCTCTACGTCGGAGTCGGCGCGGCGCAGCGCAACCAGCCGGTGCTGTCGGACGACGGGCTCGTCGGCCGCGTCATCCGGGTCGCCGGCGCCTACGCCAAAGTCCAGTTGCTGACCGATCGCGCCGCCTCCGCCGGCGTCCAGTTGCAGCGTTCCCGCCGCCAGGGCGTGGTGCGCGGCTCGTCGCCGGGGGAGCTACTGCTCGACTTCATTCCGCGCCAGGCCGATGTCGAGGTCGGCGAGACCGTGCTGACGGCCGGCATCGACGGCGTCTATCCGCGCGGCATCCGCGTCGGCGTCGTCGCTTCGGTCGAGCCCGGCAGCGAAGTCTTCCATCGCATCGTGGTCAAGCCGGCGGTCGATTTCTCGCGCCTGTCGTTCGTCTACCTGTTGGAGGGCGAGCTGGTGCCGCCCGAGCTGCTGACCGAGGACCAACGTGCAGTTCCTTAAGTTCATCGCCGCCCTGGCGGCCGCGGCGCTGCTGCACTTCGCCGGCGCCCGCCTGTTGCCGGACTTCTCGCTCGCCGTCGACCTCTTCCTGCTGGTGGTGGCGCTCGAAGCGCGCCACGGCAGCCCGCTCGCCGGCATGTTCGCGGGTCTCGCGGCGGGGATGCTCGCCGACGGCCTGTCGGGCGGACCGTTCGGCCTCTACGGTTTCTCCGACACGGCGGTCGGCTTCGGCATCGCCCTCGCCGCCCAGCAGCTGGTGGTGCAGCGCACGACGAGTCTCGCCGGCGTCTTCGCCGCCGCCGCTGCCGCGCAGCAGGCGATCCTCGCCGCGCTGGCGCTCGTCTTCCGCGATCACGCCGAGCTCCCCGATCCGCTCTGGCTGCTGGTCAAGGTGGCGACCACGGCTTTCCTCGGCGTCGCCTGGACCGCCTCCGCCAACGCCCTCGCCATCCGTCTCCGCTTCCGCCGCGCCAACCGCGCGACCAAGATCCAGCTCCCGGGCTGACGTGGGTGTCCTTGTGAAACTGCCGGCTGAGGCGTAGAAAGTCCTTCGCGATGCGGGTCGGAGAGCACAAGGAGGCGCTGGTGGCGCGGGTGCGCGTCCTTTCGGGGGTGGTCGGGGTCTTTCTCGCCATGATCGCCGGGGCGTTCTGGTTCGTCCAGGTGGTGCGCGGCAGCTACTACCGCGACCTGGCGGAGAACAACCGCCTGCGCAAGGTGGCGATCAAGGCGCCGCGCGGCACGATCTACGACCGCAACGGCCGCGTCATGGTCGAGAACCTCCCGAGCTACAACCTGCTGCTCGACCGGAGCCGCGCCGCCGACTTCGCCGCCAGCCTCGAGTTCGCGGCGCCGATTCTCGAGCGCCCGCTCGGCGAGCTCCAGGCCCTGGTCGAACGCTACCGCGGCCTGCCCTCCTTCCAGCCGGTCCTGCTGGGCGAGGGACTGACGCTCGACCAGGTGGCGCGCTTCGAAGTCGAGCAGTTGGCGCACCCGGAGTTCGTCATCGACGTCTCGCACCGCCGCCTCTACCGGCTCGGCGTGCAGGCGGCGCACGTTCTGGGCTACTTGGGCGAGGCCCGGCCCGAGGAGCTCGCCGATCCCGCGAAGGGGCTGAAGAGCGGCGACTGGGTCGGTCGCCGCGGCGTCGAGCTCGAATACGACGCCAAGCTGCGCGGCGAGGACGGTGAGCGCGTCGTCGTCGTCGACAGCCACGGCCAGTCGGTCGAGGAGCTGGGCCGCGAGGTCGGGCGGCCCGGCGGCGAGCTGACCCTCAGCCTCGACGCCGGCCTGCAGCAGGAGGCCGAGCGCCAGCTCGAAGGCAAGGCGGGGGCGGTCGTGGCGCTCGATCCCAGAAACGGCGAGATTCTCGCCCTGGTCTCCGCCCCGGGATACGACCCCAATCTCTTCACCCGCCGCCTCGAGGTGGCCGATTGGCAGCAGCTCATCGAGAATCCGCTCCTGCCGCTGCAGAACCGCGCGCTCGCCAGTGCCTATCCGCCGGGCTCGGTATTCAAGATGGTGATGGCGGCGGGCGGCCTTGCGGAGGGGGTCATCTCGACGGAGGACGGGGTCTTCTGCAGCGGAACGAAGACCTTCTACAAGCGCCCCTTTCACTGCTGGAAGGCGGGCGGGCACGGCTTCATGAATCTCGAGTCGGCGCTCAAGAACTCCTGCGACATCTACTTCTACACCCTCGGCCAGAAGCTCGGCATCGAGCGCATCGCCCGTTACGCGCGGCTCTTCGACTTCGGCGCCGCGACCGGCATCGATCTCGACGGTGAGAAGCGCGGCCTGGTGCCCGACGAAGCCTGGAGCGAACGCCAGCGCCGGCAACCCTGGTACCCGGGCGAGACGATCTCGGTGGCGATCGGTCAGGGGGCGCTGCTCACGACGCCGCTGCAGATGGCGGTCATGGCGGCGGCCTTCGCCAACGGCGGCTACCTCGTCACCCCGCACCTGGTGCGCGGCGACGACAGCCATCCGCCGCGGCGCATCGACCTGCCGCCGGGCGTCTTCGAGCCCATCCGCCGCGGCATGTGGAAGGTGGTCAACGACGGCGGCACCGGCGCCTCGGCGCGCGTCGCCGGGGTCGAGATCGCCGGCAAGACCGGCACCGTGCAGGTGGTGGCGCACACCGCCTTCGAGGACTCGAGCCTGCGCCCTTACGCGGAGAGGAACCACGCCTGGTTCGCCTCGTTCGCGCCGTTCAACAATCCCACCGTGGTGATCGTGGTCTTCCTCGAACATGGCGGCCAGGGCTCGCGCGCCGCCGCGCCGGTGGCCAAGGTTCTCTATGAAAAGCTCTTCCGGCCAGATCTCCGCACCCCTCCCGCTTCCTGACGCGCGCCCGCGGCTCGAGCACCTGGCGACGATCCGCTG
>JBGARM010000007.1:0-22861 GCA_044230215.1 Thermoanaerobaculia bacterium
AAAGCTGCGGGGTCGCGGACTTCCAAGCGGTCTTTCCAGCCATACTGCCCCTCCGCTCCGCTGCCTTGCAGCGGATACCAGAGAGGGACGCCGGTCCCGGCGAGGCGCCCTGCCGGGCTCCTCCGGAGACGGCGTACGGAACCCGGAGACAGGCCTTTCACCGGCATGGAGCTCATGCCGCCTGCCTCATTGCCGCGACCTCCCGGAGCCAGAAAATCAGGGTGTTCGAACTTCCTGGGGTGTTCGAACTCAGAGTGATTTGGTCCACCATTTCTTGTCTCATTCTGCTGCAAAGAGTCACCCATCGAGCCCCTGGACCCTGCTAAGTGAACTGCCGGTTCTAACCGCCATGCTTCGCCGGTCCGGGATGTCAGCGAGCAGACAATGCGTCGATCTGCGCGCGGAGCACCGGAACGAGCTGGCGCTCGAACCAGGGGTGCCGCTGGAGCCACGGTTGATTGCGCGGCGAGGGGTGCGGCAGCGGCAGGTAATGCGGCGCGTACTCCCGCCAGGCTTTGACCGTCTCGGCCAACGACGGTTTGCGGCGCGGACCGAGGAAGTGGCGTTGAGCGTGCTGCCCGACAAGCAGAGTCAGCGCGATCCGGGGCAGACGGGCGAGCAGCTGGTCGAGCCACAGCGCCGCGCATTCTCGGCGCGGTGGCAAATCACCACCTCTCCCGCGCCCGGGATAGCAGAAGCCGATGGGAATGATCGCGATCCTCGAAACGTCATGAAAGGCGTCCTCGTCCACACCCATCCACCCGCGCAACCGCGCCCCGCTCGCGTCGTCCCATGGGATGCCCGTCAGGTGCACTCGCACACCGGGGGCTTGGCCCACGATGAGGATGCGTGCGGTTGCACTGGCGCTCAGCACCGGGCGCGGGCCCAGCGGCAGATCCGCTTCGCACGCCCGACAACTCCGCACGGCAGTCAGCAGGGCTTCGAGAGTGGGATAGGCGGAGGCTGCTGCGGCTTCTCGCGGCATCGAATCAGTCGATCACCGAGCGCGTCCGCTGGAAGATCGAGCCGCTCTTCTCAGTTGCACAACTCGGCAATGTGCCGTCGCAAGGTGCCATCTGTCAGCTGCCCGTGCGTCTCATCCTCAAGTAGTCCCTCAGCGCCACGGCGTTGTTGTGTCGCTGGTCATGAGAGCTGTAGACGAGAGTCACCGTCCCGCGCCTTGCCGCGGAGAGGATTGGCCGCCACGCCTCGGGCGCTGCGTCGAGCTCGCGAAAGTAGCGGGCGCGGAATCGGGACCACTTGTCCGAATCATGGCTGAACCACTTCCGGAGCTCCGTCGTAGGTGCGACTTCCTTCAGCCAGGCACCCACCCTCAGCTTCTCCTTCGTGACGCCGCGGGGCCACAGACGTTCGACCAGGAACCGGGCTCCGTCGTCGCGCGAGACCGGGTCGTAGGCACGCTTCAGCGCGATCACGGATACGTCCTTTCCCGCAGGGCTCGCCGGCTCCGGTCCAGGAGATCGTCGACGGAGACCTGGATCGCCAGGACGCTTCGAGAGCGCTGCAGGTCCGCCGGCGCCGGAGGTGCCCCCCGGTTTGCGCGACGATAGGTGGCCGCGACCATCCCCTCGACGGTGTCCCCAACCGAAGACCTCATGCCGAGAATCGCCGCGAGGCCAGCGGCAACGATGGCGCTCTTCGGCGCGACCTGTCTGTCGGCTGTTGCGAAGGTGCACACTCCCACCACTGCGAAGGCGAGAATGCTCGCGAGAACGACTGCAACCGTGGGCGACTTCATGAGGTGCTCCTTGCGACTGAGTCGCTGGCCTGTAAGCCGGAACGAGCAGCTTGGCCACTTTCTCTGCTCGCGCTCCGAGAGCATGTTGAGCGCGCCCGGCACGAGCCGCAATGGTTCGTTCGTACCGTGGGAGGAGCCAACGGTCACTCGCAGCACGCCCATCGCCAGCGCCGGCTTCGCGCGCCGGCCCGATCGCCCGAAGTGCGACACGAGTGACGCCCGTCCGTGTTCTCGGGACAAACAGATCATTGCCACGTGGGCAAAGTCCGACCAGGATCGATTCGGGGCCCAAGCGGTCGACGGCGGCCCGAATAGGGAGACCAGGATGACAAGCAGCTCCAGCATCTGGCCGATCGTGCTCGCAGGCGGCGAAGGGCGGCGAATGCAGTCCTTCATCCGCAGCTGGCTGGGTGAGGAACGCCCGAAGCAGTACTGCGCGTTCTCTGGCCGCCGTTCCATGCTCGGCCATACGTGGGACCGCGCGCGGGCCATGGCTCCGCCGGACCAGGTGACCACCATCGTGGGCCGGGGGCACCTCCAATTCCTCGCCGGCATCGAGGAGCCGGCGCCCGGGACGGTCATCGAACAGCCGGCCGATCGCGGTACGGCGCCGGGCATCTTCCTGCCAACCGCGCTCGTCGCTGCCCGCGACCCCTCGGCGACGGTCGTCGTCATGCCGTCGGATCACTTCATCCATCCCAAGGCGGACTTCATCGCCCTGGCCCAAGCCGCATGCCGCGAAGCGGCCGAGCAGCCAGGGAAACTGGTGATGCTGGGCGCCAGGCCGCTCTGGCCCGAGACCGACTTCGGCTGGATCCTGCCGGCCGCTCCGCAGCACACGCTTCCACTTCGGCCGGTGGCTGGTTTCGAAGAGAAGCCCGACCGCGAGCGAGCCGAGCGGTTCCTCGCTGTCGGAGGGCTTTGGAACACCATGATCGTCGCCGCTCGCGTCGACACTCTGTGGCGGCTGGGCCAGCGTCTTCTGCCCCAAATGATGCTCCCTTTGGACGCTCTCCGCCGCGAGCTCCGCGATTCGCCCGAAGAGGCTGCCAGGGCAGCGATCGATCGCGCCATCAGCCGGGCCTATCACCGGATGCCGCATGCCGACTTCTCGCGGGACCTGGTGCAGCGCTGCCCGGAAGCTGCCTTGGTCCTGTCACTCGGCAACATCGAGTGGAGTGACTGGGGCCGCCCGGAGCGCGTAGCGGAGAGCCTCAGGAGGCTCGGCAAGAAGCCCGCCTTCCCGACCCGCGAGGCCTCGCCGATACTCGGCGGGGTTCTTATTTCTGCGCCGCCGGGGCAACCGAGCGTGGCAAGCGTGGTGAGCGCGGTCCAGCTTTGAGCTGGGCGCCGCAGCTAGTCGATCAGACCGCGCCGCTGCGCGTGGGTGACCGCCTCGAGGCGGCTGTGGGTGCGGAGCTTGCGGTTGATGTGGTGGAGGTGGTTGCGCAGCGTATGCGCGGAAATCTTCAGCATGCGGGCGATGCCGGTGGAGTCGCGGCCCTCGGCGAACAGCTTCAGGATCCGAATCTCCTGGTCGGAGAGCGGCTCGATCTGAGCATGGTTGGACGAGTCGCCCGCGACCGCCACGAGCTGGCGGGCGGCTTCCAGCGTCCGCTGAAGGAGCTCCGCGTCGCGACGGCGCTGGGAGATATCGCGTGCCAGCCGCAGGAAGAGGCGGCGCCCCGAGCGCGGAGGGTCGAGCACGATCGTCGAGACGTTCACCCAGATCCGCCGGCCGGACCGCGTGCGGACCTCGAGATCGAAGTTGGGGATCCCCGGGGACGTCCGGTTCCATCGGCGGACCGCAGCCTCACCGTCGCCCGCGAGCACTAGGGTGCCCAGGGCGTCGCGAGCCTCGAGCACCTCGTGGATGTTGCGGCCCAGAACCTCCCCGGCGGGATAGCCAAAGAGCTCTTCGGCGGCGTTGTTCCAGGAGCAGATTTCGCCCTCCTCGGTGACCGAATACGCGGCATCGGCCGTCTGCTCGAGCAAGGTGAATATCTCCGCTTCCAGCATTGTCGCTCCTCTGCGCGGAACAGGCGTGGCGTCCTCCAGGAGGCCGCCCCAACAGGCACGCATGAGCCAATTGGGTACCGGCACGGTACGAACCGACCATTGCCGTGGATTCCGCCGTCTCCCATCATGCAGTCGTGCCGCGACCGCGTCAAACGCCGCGGTGACGGGAGGATCCTGAAGGGAGCAGACGCAGGCTCACGAAACGAAAGAGGATCAGACGACGACGCCAGGCGAGCAGTCGCCCGGAGCCGGTGAGCCGCAGGCGACGAAAGGAGCATGAAGATGGCACACTATCCGTACCTCATCCTCGGCGGCGGCATGGCGGCGGATGCCGCGGTGCGCGGTATTCGCGAGCTCGACGCCGTCCGCCCCATCGGGCTCATCGGCGAAGAGACCGACCCGCCGTACGCCCGGCCACCGCTCTCCAAGGGGCTCTGGAAGGGGGATCCGCTGGAGAGCGTGTGGAGGAACACCGCCGAGCATGGAGTGGACCTCCTCCTCGGCCGGCGCGCAACGGCTCTCGACTTGCACGGCAAGAAGGTGACCGACCATGACGGCGCGGAATACACCTTCGAGAAGCTCCTCATCGCGACCGGCGGCACGCCGCGACACCTGCCGTTCGGCGACGAGGAGACGATCTACTTCCGCACTCTCGCCGACTTCCGCCGCCTCCGCGCCATGGCCGAGCAGGGCAAGAGCTTCGCGGTGATCGGCGGTGGCTTCATCGGCTCCGAGGTCGCGGCCGCCCTCGCCATACAAGGCAGCAAGGTCACACTTCTCTTCCCTGAAGACGGAATCGGTGCGCGGCTCTTCCCTGCCGACCTGGCTCGTTTCCTGGTCGGCTACTACGCCGAACACGGCGTAGAGACCCTGCAGGGCGAGAGGGTGACCGGCCTGAGCCGGAGCGGCTTTCAACAGGTGCTCGAAACTGAGAGCGGTCGCAGGGTCACCGTGGACGCGGTCGTGGCCGGCATCGGCATCGTGCCCAACACGGATCTAGCCACGCAGTCCGGCCTCGAAGTCGATGACGGAATCATCGTGGACGCGGGCCTGCGAACCTCTCATCCCGACGTCTTCGCCGCCGGCGACGTCGCACGCTTCGACGCGCCCTCGCTCGGCCGCATGCGCGTCGAGCACGAGGACAATGCGGTCACCATGGGTCGCGCGGCGGGCCGCGCCATGGCTGGCGACCCCGCGCCCTACTCGCACCTGCCGTACTTCTACTCGGACCTGTTCGAGCTCGGCTACGAAGCCGTCGGGCAGATGGACCCCCGCAGGGAGATGGTAGCGGACTGGCATGAGCCTTTTCGCAAAGGAGTCGTCTACTTCCTGCGCGACCGCAGGGTGCGCGGGATCCTGCTGTGGAACACCTGGGACCAGGTCGACGCCGCTCGCTCACTGATCGCCGAGCCCGGGCCGTTCGGTTCCGGAGAGCTGATTGGCAGGCTGCCGGCCTGATGGGGAGGTTCGAACAGAATCAAGCCGCTTCGTTTCGCTCTACGCGCCCGCCCCGGTCCTCGCGGCTCCACCGCCACCAGGAGTGGACCATGCCCAGTGCGGTGGCGGCCCAGGCGAGCCACGCCACCGGCAACGTGGCCCGAGCGACCACGGCGAGCGGTGGCATGGGAAGCGCGGCCGCAAGCTGCCAGGTGGCGGCAGCGTACATCCCGAGAGGGAAGACCATCGCCCAATACTGCGGGTCATAGGTGAGCGCGTGCCGGCGCCAGAGGTGGCGCCAGGCGCCGAGCAGCAACAGCAGCGGGATCCACCAGCTGCCCGCCGCCCAGAAGAAGAGCGTGAAGCCGCGCAGGAACGGCGCCAGTTCGGAGAGGAGCGGAGAGCGATCGGCGGCGAGCAGCAATGTGGCGCCGGCGAGCGCGGTGATCGCCACCGCTCCCATGCTGATCCAATAGGGCGGGGTGAGGGTCGCAGTCTCGAGCTCGAGGAAGGTGAAGCGGTAGAAGATCAGGGTGATGATCGACAGGTAGAGCATGCAGCCGATCAGAAACAGCACCAGGGTGCCGAAGAGCACGATCGGCGCGGGCCAGCCGAACGGATCGACCAGGACCGCGCCAAGGACCGCGACGGACTGGGTCGACACCGTCGCCAGCAACCAGGCGCCGTTGATTCCCTGACCCAGCGTCGGCTTGTTCTGGCGCACGACGACGGCGAGGAAGAAGGAGTACATCACCAGCACCCAAAGGCCCAGTCCGGCCGCGAAGCAGAGCTCGGCGAAGCCTCGCCAGCCAGCGACGCGGAGACACTGGCTGCCGAGAACGTTGGTCGCCGCCACCAGGGTGAAATACCCCGGGCCCCGAGAGTGATCGGCGAGATCCGCCACCAGGCGCCGGGGAAAGCCGACGGCCCGCGCCAGAGTCAGGGCGAGAAGGATCGCGTAGAAGGCGAGATTCGCCGCCAGGAGCAGCCGAGCCGCTAGCGGAAAGCCGAGCAATTGACTGGCGATCGAGACGATGCCCGTCGCCATCACCAGGGCGAAGTAACCTGGAAAGAGCGTCGCGATCACCCGGCTGTAGCGTCCGCGCGGCGTCTCGATCCCGGCCCCGTCCATTCGGTCGCCGCTTCGCCGCTCAGCGGTCGAGCCGGTAGACGTAGCGCAGCAGGCCGAGGATGAGCACGAAACAGACCGAGCTCGCTGCGGCGGCGGGGAGCGCAGCGCCACGATCGCCGCCGAGATAGGCGTTCATCGTCGCCGTAAGGAGCCAGAGCTGCAGCACGACGATCAGCACCACGATCGCGACGATGCCCGAGAGGATCGGGACTTTCTCGGCCCGCGTGAAGCGTCGCCGGCCGTTCACGAGGTGCGCTCCGTGATGCCGACCGCGAAGACCTGGTCGCCGCGGATCTCGAGCTCCACCCTGGGCAGCGGCCGGCGCGGCGGGCCGGAGATCGGCCGACCGGTAGCGAGATCGAAGTTGCCGGAGTGGCAAGGGCAGTGGAAGCGACCCTGCTCTACCTGGGGGATGACCGGACAGGAGAGATGGGTGCAGCGTTGGTCGAACGCCACCAGCTCGTTCTCGCTCAAGCGGACCAGGAGCTTCGGCTGGCCGGGGCCCGGAAAGTCAAACTGCAGCGTCGCGCCCACCGGCAACTGCGAAAGACGGGCTACGGCGAGCTCGCGCCGGTCGACCCGCTTGCCGAGGTAGCTCTTGGCGAGAATCCAGGCCTGGCCGGCGACGAAGGCGAAGCTGGTGAGAGCGAGGAACTTGGTGAACTCGCGCCGCGCGACGTACTGATCCTGCGGAACGTCGACGGGAAAGTCCCGGCGCCACTTCGGCTGCTCCTCCATCGGCCGGCCATCCGGTGCGATCGTGAGCTCGTCCGGGTCGCGGCGGCTCAAAGGGAGGTCTCCTCGAAGTAGTTCGCGAGCAAGGGGTCGACCGGAGCTGCGCTCGTATCGCCGCGCTCGAGTGGCGCCGTGATCTGCAGCAGATTCCCGGCGAAAGCCTTCGGTACGACCATCTTCACCTTCGTCGTCACCTGCTGGGCGCCGAAGCGGAACGTATCGACGGGCTGCGAGTTGGGCCGCAGGCGTTCGAACTCCTCGCGAGTGCCGAAAAATAGCGCCTGGCTCGGGCAGACCGAGGCGCACATCGGCTTCAAGCCTTGCGAAGTCCGGTCGTAGCACATGTCGCACTTCATCATCAGGTTGGCCTCGTCGTGCATCTTCGGCACGCCGAACGGGCAGGCGAGCACGCAGTTGTTGCAAGCGATGCAGCGCGCCTTGCGCGCCGTCTGCACGACCCCGTCCTCGGTGCGCTTGATGGCGTCGGCTGGGCAGACTTCGGCGCAGGTTGGCTGATCGCAGTGCATGCAGATCACCGGTACCGTCTGCGGCGAGAGCGCGCGGTCGATGAAGTCGAGCTGGATCATCGACTGCCCCTTGTGCGTGTCGCACTCCGAGCAGGCCTGGACGCAGGCGTTGCAGCCGATGCAGCGTGCCGGGTCGATGTAGAAGTTGTGCTCCGCGGGTACCGGCATCAGCGCGAAGCTCCGAGGGGAATTGAGCCTGCAAGAATCAAGCGCGGGCCTCGCGCACTTCTTCGGCCGTCGCTGCACGGAGACGCGCCGCGCAGGCCTTGAACTCGGGAATCTTCGAGATCGGATCCTGGGAGGCGATCGTCAGGCGATTCACGCTGCGCTTGCCGGGCCAATGGTAGGGGACGAAGATGGTGTCAGGCCGGATGGTCGCGACGACCCGCGCCTTGAGGGTCAGGCGGCCGCGCCGCGTTTCGGCCGTCGCCCACATCCCGTCGCCGATCGAGAGCTTCTCGGCGAGGCGCGGATGGAGCTCGATGAACGGCTCGGGATCCATGTCGAGCAACGGACCGATCCGCCGAGTCTGGGTGCCCGAGAGGAACTGGCTGACCAGGCGGCCGCTGGTGAGAATGATCGGAAACTCGTCGTCGATGTCTTCCGTGGGAGGCGTATAGGTCGCGGCGTTGAAGCGCGCTCTGCCGTCGGGAAAGTAGAACGGACCCTTGCCCTGCGCGACGACGTTCCACGAACCTGGCTCGAAGAGCCGCGGCGTGCCCGGGTGATCCGCGCTTGGACAGGGCCAGAAGACCCCCTGTTGCCGATCGATCTTCTCCCAGGTGATGCCCGAGTAGTCGGCGATACCGCCTCTCGAGGCGACCCGGAGCTCCTCGAACATGGCACGCGGCCCGTCGAACGTGAAGCCGCGCTCACGGCCGATGGCGCGCGCCAGATCCTGGATGATCCGCCAGTCCTCGCGCGCCTCGCCCGGGCAGGCGATCGCTTTGTTGATCTTGATCACCCGCCCTTCGGCGGTCGTCACGGTTCCCTCGTCCTCCTCCTGCAGCGAACCGGGCAGGACGATGTCGGCGTGGCGCGCGCTCTCGCTGAGGAAGAACTCGATCGCCACGTAGAAGTCGAGCTTGGCCAACATCCTGCGGACATAATCGCTGTCCGGCAGCGACACCACCGGGTTGAAGCAGAGCGAGAGGAGGCCCTTGATCTCGCCGCGCTCGATCCGGCGGAAAATCTCGTAGGCGTCGACGCCGGGCTGCGGCATCTCTTCGACCGGCATACCCCAGACGCCGGCGATGTACTCGCGCGCCGCCGGGTCGGCAAGCTTGCGGCCTCCCGGGAGCTGATCGCACTTCTGGCCGTGCTCGCGGCCGCCCTGGCCGTTTCCCTGGCCGGTGATCGTCGCGTAGCCACAGAATTCCCGCCCGATCCGCCCCGAGGCCAGCACCATGTTGATCGCGCCGAGAACGTTCTGCACGCCGTGGCTCGAATGCTCAATGCCGCGCGCATGCATCAGGAAGCTGCTCTGCGCCGTTCCCCACCACTCCGCGGCCTGGCGGATCGCCGATTCGGTGATACCGGTGACCGCGGCAGTCCGCGCCGGTGTCCACTCGGCGACGGTCCGGGCCAAATCGTCGAAGCCGACGGTCTGGCTGGCGACGAATTCGCGGTCGACCCAACCGTGCTCGATCATCAGGTGCAGAATGCCGTTGAAGAGGGCGGCGTCACGTCCCGGCTTGATCGGCAGGAAGAGATCGCAGGTGCGGGCGATCGGCGTCAAGCGCGGATCGACGACGATGACCTTCGCGCCGCGCTCACGGGCTTGCCAGACATAGTCCGTGGTGATCGGTGCACACTCGGCGACGTTCGCTCCCGAGATCCAGATCAGCTCGGCGCCGAGGATGTCCGACCAGGGGTTCGCGGCGCGGTCGACGCCGAATGCCTTGGAGTTCCCGGCACCCGCCGACACCATGCAGAGGCGCCCGTTGTAGTCGATGTTCGAGGTGCCGAGCGCCATGTGGGCGAACTTCCCCACCAGATAGGCCTTCTCGGTGGTGAGAGAGGCGCCGGAAAGCACCGCCATGGCATCGCGCCCGTAACTCTCCTGAATCCGCCGGATCTCGCCCGCCGTCCGTTCGATCGCACGCTCGTAAGGGATCGGGCGGAAACCTCCCGGGGAGCTCTCGTCGCGCTCGTGCGCCGCCAGCAGGCGATCGGGATGGGCGCCTTGCAGGTAGCGCTTGATCCCTTTCGGGCAGAGCATGCCGCGATTGAACGGAAAGTCGTAGCGCGGCTCGAACCCGATGACCTGCTCTTCTTTGACTTTCAGGCGGATGCCGCACTGCTGGCCGCAGAAGCAGCAATGGGTGTCGACGATCCGATCGGGAACGACGCCGGTGTCGAGCCGGGGGCCCACCGAGTAGGCAGCATGCGGGCCGAACGGATCGTTGGCAGGCGGATCGAGCGCAGTCAGTCTAGCCATGGAAGTTCTCCGCGTCGTCGCGGCCGAGGGGCCCCTCGCCGAGACCGGGATTGACATAGGCCGGCGCGGCTCCGGGTGCCGTCAACACGCCACCGCGCACGCCGTGCCAGGCGGCACCCTGAGCGGTCGCCAGGAGGGCCCGGCGGCACGGCGGGCAGACCCACTGATAGTGCCCGGCGGGGCCAGCGATCGAGTAGTCGAAACCGAGACGGCGTTCGACCTCGATCAGGTCCTCGGCATGCATCTTCGAGGTGAAGCCGTGACCGCAGCGGCGGCAGATCGCCGCCACTTCGTCGCGGCCGACCTGCTTGTAGAAACGCACGGCGAGCTGCGCCGGCCGCTGGAAGACATGAAAGAACTTGCCGAAAGGCAGCCAGAGGAAGGTGAAGATCACCGTCACCGCGTGCAGGATGGCGAGAAAATCGTAGGCGTATCCCCGCAGCCAGGTATAACTCGCGGTCAGCATGAGGCCGGTCAGGCTGACCGCGAAGAGCAGGAACAGAGGGAGGAAATCCTCGACGAAGCTCTGTAGCGCGGCCGCCCCCTGGTCGCGCATCCGTCGCCGCATGGCGAGCATCACGCCGGCGATTACCAGGAAGGAGGCCCAGACCAGACCGTGAAAAATCAAGAAGCCGAAGAGCGATCCGCTCGGGAAAGAGAAGGTCGGGAAGCCGAACGCGAAGACACGATAGACCGTCGGGCTTCCGGGCTCCGATTCGAACATGAGCCAGCCGAAGACGAGCGGAAAGGTGATCGCGACTGCCAGCAGGCAGCCCCAGAGGATGAGCAGGTGGGTCAGGCCGCGGAGCGCGCTGCGCGCCCAGATGAAGCGATTGAGCGCGATGTCGGAAAATGCCTGCGCGAGGCCGCGCCCGAGATTCCGCAGGCGTCTTCCGCCCGGGCCGCGGCGAAAGACGACCTGCCACCCTCGCCGCCAGTAGAGAGCGGTCGGCGGGCGCTCGAGCCACATCGCGTAGCGATAGGTGAGCCCGAAGGTGGCGAAGAGGATCGAAAAGGTGTAGGCGACGAGCGCCGCGTCGAAATGGGCGAGGTTGCGCGAGCCACCGACGATGGCTGCACCCACCAGCCCCGTGATGGCGACGCCCCAGGCGCCGGCTCGGAGAGCCTCAGGGGCGATACCTGGTCGTCGGGTCTCCTCGTTCAAGTCTGCGATTCCCCTCGGCCATCCTATGTGTCCGCCCCTGCCGAAACAACCATCCGGCATCTACTGCGACCGCACCCTTCCCGCCGAGGACTTCCGACCTCGTCCGGTCGCGCAGCCACTCTGCTCGTTCGATCAGAACGCCAAAGTCTTGCGGGCCGCGTTCAGCACCCGCGCGACATCGGGCAGGATGGCTCGTTCGAGCACGCGATGGAAACCCACTGGCGTGAAGGTCGAGCCGACGCGGTCGACCGGCGCGTCGAGAACCGGGAAGAGCTCCGAGACGATTCGCGCCGCGAGCTCGCCGCCGAAGCCTCCATGCACCTTGTCCTCGTGCACGATGAGCGCCCGCGAGGTCTTGCTCACCGAGATCGCGATGGCCGCCCAGTCGAGCGGTACGAGCGAGCGCAGGTCGAGCACTTCGATGCTCTTACCCTCCCCAGCCAGAGTTCGGGCGGCCTCGAGCGCCAGATGGACTGCGGTGCCGTAAGCGAGGATGGTGAGGTCCGAGCCTTCGCGTCGGCGACGTGCCTTGCCGAACGGCACGGCGAATCCCGAAGGCACCCGCGCTCGCGCCGCCGCCGAGTTGTAGAGGAACTTCGGCTCCAGGTAGACCGTAATGCCTGGCGAGCGCACGGCGGTGCGCAGCAACCCGGCCGCGTCGTCCGCGAACGCCGGTACGACGATGCGGATGCCGGGAAGCGTGGTGAGCCAGCCCTCGAGGTTCTGCGAATGATAGAGGCCGCCGCCGATGTAGCCCCCCGAGGCGAGGCGCACGGTGACATTGGGGACGAACTGGCCGTTGGTGCGCCAGTACTCGTGCGACATTTCGACCATCTGCTCGGCCGCGGGCCAGAAGTAGTCGGCGAACTCGGCGCCTTCGACCACGATACGTATCCTGTCACTCCAACGCGAGAACCCGTCCGCGGTGCCGAGGATGAAGTCCTCGGCGATCGGGCCGTTGAACACCCGGCGCGCTCCGAACTCCGCCTGCATGCCCTTGGTTACGTTGAAGATCCCGCCCTTGTCCTTGTAGGCGACGTCCTGACCCCAGAGGAAGGTATCGGGGTTCTCGCGGAAAAGCTCTTTGAGGGTCCCGTTGATTGCCTGGAGCATCGTCATCTCGGGCGCGGGCCGGCCGCCGACGTTGTCGGGCGTCATGACCGAGTCCGCGAGCCCGGTACCAGCCGGCACCCCGGGCTCGGGCCGGACATGCTCGAAGATCGCCTCCGGGTCGGGCTCGGGCGCCGACTCGGGCGCCGCAACGGGCTCGTCGAGCAGCGCCACATCGGCTGCCGGCTCGAGCACCAGCGCCGCCTGCGCGTCGATCAGGTCCGGCTGCTCGGGCAGCGCCTCGGCGAGCATCGCGCCGGCGGCCGGCGCGCCGGATCGTAGAGGTTGCGCTGTTCACGCGGATCCGCGCCGAGGTCGAAGAGAGCGCGGCGCGGCTCCTGGAGCAGCCCCGGACCGTTCTGCCGCACGAGCTTCCACGCCCCGGCGACCTCGGAGACCGTGCGCGCGCCCGGGCGCGCCAGCCAGGCGAAAGAGACTCTCGTCGGCAACGCCGGCGCCCGCTCCGATCCCGCCGACCCCGCCGACCCCGCCGATCGCTCGGCGGCCTCGTCGAGCAGGGCGCGGAGATCCCGGCCGGGAAGGTCGGGCCCCGCACCGGCGCCGGCGAGCGCGAGCAGCGTCGGCGCGATGTCCACCTGGTCGACCGCCGTGGCGATCGTCCGCCCGGCGCCGTGCCCCGCCGGCAGCCGCAGGACGAACGGAATGTGCAGCATCTCCTCGTAGAGCGTGAAACCGTGCTTCCAGCCGCCGTGGTCGAGGAACTCCTCGCCATGATCGGCGGTGAGCAGCACCGCGCTCTTCGCCGCCAGACCGCGGCGCTCGAGCTCATCGAGGAAATCGCCGAAGGCGGCGTCGTTCTGCGCGATCTCGGCGTCGTAGAGCGCCATGGCGTCGGCCGCCTGTTGCACGGCGGCAGCGCCGGTCAACTCCGCGAGCTCGTTCGAGCGCCGGCAGCAGGCGGCCTCGACATCGACTCCGGGCGCGAAGCGCCGACGGAACTCCTCGCGCGGACGGTAGGGATCGTGCGGATCGAGCGTGTGGACGAAGAGGAAGAGCGGCCGCGCCGGATGCCGGCGCTCGCGCTCTGCGAGCCAGGCGAAGATCTCGCGGTTCATCTCGGCGGCGGCGTAGTGCTTGCGCTTGCGCCCCTCGCGGCGCGTCATGAAGCGGAAGCTGTCCCAACCCTGGTCAAAGCCGAAGCGCGCGCTGACGTTGCCGTTGGTGGTGAAGAGCGCGGTTTCGTACCCCGCCGCCTGCAGGCGCTCGGCGAGCGTTTCGACGCTCTCGTGGATGCGCTCCGCTCGCAGCTCGGCGCCGTGGGCGAGCGGATAGAGCCCGGTCAGCACCGCGGCGACCGCCGGCTTCGTCCACGAGCTCTGCGCCCGGCCGTTCTCGAACAGGACCGCATCGGCCGCGAAGCGGTCGATGCGCGGCGACGTCGGTCGCGCGTAGCCGTAGCAACCGAGATGGTCGGCGCGCAGGGTATCGACGAGGTAGATGATGAGGTTCGGACGTTCTCCGACGGCCGCTGGCGCCGGCGGTGGAGGCGCGGCCGGCGCGACTGCGGCAGCGGCGGGCAGCGAGGCCGGAGATGTTTCCGGTCGGAGCAGGTGCACTCCGCGCAGCACGACGGCGCCGTTCGTCCCTGCGACACGCAGCGCGAACGACGCGATACCCGCCGGGCGGGCCGGCTCGACGAGCAGCGCCTCGCCGGCGCCGCCGGTCCAGGCGCTCTCTCGCTCCGCCTCGTCGCCGGCGGCGACGGCGAGCGTCAGCCGGGCGTCGCCGGTGCGCTCGAGTCTCTCCCAGGCGAGGCGGCTCCCGGCCGGCAGCTCGAGGGCGCCTTCGAGCGCCGTGCCGGCCGGCAGCTCGATCGTTCCTGCGACCGGGTCGATGCGGGGCGGTGCAGGAGTGTCCGCGCTGCGCAGACCGCCCCTGTCCATGGCGACGACCCGCAGGCGATCCCAGGCCACCGCCAGGGGTCGTCGGCCTGCCTGGACGTTCCATCGCGCGTAGTGCAGCTCGACGATGTTCTCTCCCGCCTTCGCGAGGGCGGCGGGGACCGCGAAGCGCAGGTCGGTGGGGGTCCGTCCGATGACCGCTTCTCCGGCGGGCGCACCGTTCACCGAGACCGCCACGCTCTGGTCGCCTCCGCCGTCGAACGGGAACGACCAGCCGCGCAGGCGCAGCTCCAGGTCGCGCGCGGCGACGAGCTCGAAGGCGAAGCGCGACTGCGGCCCCGCCCCCCAGGCGAAGCGCCGGCCGTCACCCTCCTCGGCTGCGCCCCACCCCTCGCCGAGCGCCGCGCGCGCGTCGGCTTCTCCAGGGTCGACGACGCCGTACTCGACCGTCGCCCGGAGGGCGGCGGCGAACGCCGCCAGCTCGATGCGCTCCGCCGGCACCGCTGCCGGTGCACGGCAGGCGGCGGTCCAGGCGGCGAACGCCAGCAGCGGAAAGAGCGCGGCAGACTTCAGCAAGTCGGTTCGAGAATCTCGATCCTGTCCGGGCCGTTGGGCACGACGCAGAGGAACTCGAACGGCGCTTCGAGGACGGTGTAGGAATGCGGCATGCCGGCCGGAATGTAGAGCGTGTTGCCGGCGGCGACCTCGTACACCTCCTCGCCGACCGCGATCCGCGCCCGGCCGGCGAGCACGTACTGCTCGTGCTCGACGAGGTTGGTGTGCAACGGCATGCCGCCGCCCGCCCCCATGAGGAAGCGCCGCAGGGCGAAGTTCGGCGCCCCGTCGCCGGGGCCGACCAGGACCTGCACCTCGGTTGCCGTGCCGGCGGCCACGACCTTCTTCTCGACCTCATCGGCGACCTTGACGGCCGCCGTCTGCTCGCTCGTGCGCATGCTCTTCTCCTGCGAATTCGCAGCGTGGATCGTACCCGAATCGAGGTCGTTCTACCCCTCTCCCAGGAGCTGCAGGTCGAGGAGGTCCTTGGGCCGGCCGGTGGCGCGCTTGTTCCGGATCATCGCCGCGCGGCCGATGAACGGCAGCTCGAGCCCGGCACAGGCGAGAGTGGCCCGTTCTTTCCACGCCTCTTCGAAAGAGATTCCGGTCTGTTCGGTGTTGAGATCGATACGGTAGGGGGGCAGGCCCATCTGGAACACCACGCCGGGCGTCGCCAGATCGCGCTCGCGGAGATCCGCCAGAGGGGCGCCGAAATCCCGCAGGGCGGCGAAGACGCGCGCGGCGTTCTCCGGCGAGGGCTCGACAAAGAGGTCGAGATCGCCGGTTGCCCGCGGCTGGGCCCAGTAGCCGAGCGCATGCGCGCCGACGATCAGGAACCGCACCTCACGGGCGCTGAACGCGCGCAACAGATCGTGGACGTCCGGTGGAAGCTGAAGGGAGCTTGCCGACGAGGGCATAGGCCTCCTCACTGAGTTGAAAGACGCACAGGAACCGTTCGCTGGGCGAAACCCGGGACCAGAACTCGGCATCCCGGAGGGCGTCGTTCGCATCCTCGTGCGTCGTCAAACGAACCGTCCGGAATCGCTCGCACACGTTCGAACTGCTCGCCGGGTCTGCCGTCAAGCTGCCCGGGAGGCTTCGGCCAGTTCGTGCAGGAACTCGGGCGCCAGGTCGAGCCCGGTCTCCCAGACGACGGTGTCCAGGGCGAGGCGAAAGTGTTCGAACGCCTGCGGGTCGAGGGTTGCCTGAAAGACCGGCCGCGAGTCGTTCCGCAGCACATTCTCGAGATCCACTACTGCCTCCAGGCCGTCGTTGAACCTCAGCCGGAGACGCCAACCTCCCTCATGACTGGCAGCGGTCACCCAGACCATGGCTATCTCCTCAAGCGAGTGGCGGAATCTGCGAGCAGGTCCCGTCGTTGCGCAGGCTGTGCCAGTTCGCCAGCAACTCGCTGCGGTGCTCCAGCGCCCACTCGAGCACCAGACCCAGAACCCGCGGCGGCAGCGAACCTTCGAGGAGACTCAGCTCCGCGATTCCAATCTGCGCGCGCCAGTCATTGTAAACCGCATGAAAGTGCGGTGGATTGTGCTCGTTGAAGTACATCCGGATCGAGATGCCAAGGAAGCGGCAGATCTCCGGCATTCGCCGCCTCAGTCCTCGACCTTGAGCACCGCCAGGAAGGCCTCCTGCGGGATCTCGACGTTGCCGACGGACTTCATCCGCTTCTTGCCCTCTTTCTGCTTCTCGAGGAGCTTCCTCTTGCGGCTGATGTCGCCGCCGTAGCACTTGGCGAGGACGTCCTTGCGCAGCGCCTTGACCGTCGAGCGGGCGACGATCTTCGAGCCGATCGCCGCCTGCAGGATGACCTCGAAGAGCTGGCGCGGGATGAGCTCCTTCATCTTGTCGACCAGGGCCTTGCCCTTGGGGTGCGCCTTCTGGCGGTGCACCATGATCGAGAGCGCGTCGACCGGCTCGCTGTTGATCAGCACGTCGAGCTTGACGACGTCGCCCTCGCGGTAGTCGGAGAGCTCGTAGTCGAACGAGGCGTAGCCGCGCGACACCGACTTCAGCTTGTCGTAGAAGTCGTGGATGACCTCGGCGAGCGGGAAGTCGTACTCGATCAGGACGCGGTCCGAGGAGACGTACTGGAGGCTGCGCTGGATGCCGCGCCGGTCCTGCGACAGCGCGAGGATCCCGCCGACGTACTCGTCACGGGTCACCATCGTCGCCTTGATGTAGGGCTCCTCGATCGATTCGACGCGCGACAGATCGGGGAGCTGCGCCGGGCTCGAGATCTCGATCTGGGTGCCGTTCGAGATGTTCACCCGGTAGCGCACGCCCGGCGCCGTGGTGATGAGGGCCAGATTGAACTCGCGCTCGAGGCGCTCCTGGATGATCTCCATGTGCAGGAGCCCCAGGAAACCGCAGCGAAAACCGAAGCCCAGCGCCGTCGAGCTCTCGGGCTCGAAGGTGAACGAGGCGTCGTTCAGACGGAGCTTGTCGACCGCGTCGCGCAGGTCCTCGTAGTCCTCGGAGACCACCGGGAAGAGGCCGGCGAAGACCATCGGCTTGACTTCCATGAAGCCCGGGCAGGGGTCGAGCGTCGGGCGGTCGGGATGGGTGACGGTGTCGCCGATCTTCGCCTGGATCAGGTCGCGGATGTTGGCGTAGACGTAGCCGACCTCGCCCACCGACAGCTCCTGCACCTCGCGCGGCTTCGGATGGTAGGTGCCCAGCTCCTCGACGGTGTAGATCCGCCCGGCGGCGACGAACTTGATCTTGTCGCCGCGCTTCAGGGTGCCGTCGATGACGCGGATGAAACAGGCGACGCCGCGGTAGGTGTCGTACCAGGAGTCGAACAGCAGCGCCTTGAGCGGCGCCTCCGGATCGCCCTGGGGAGCCGGGATGTCGGTGACGATGCGCTCGAGCAGCTCGTCGATGCCGATGCCGGTCTTCGCCGAGGTGAGGACCGCGTTCGAGGCGTCGATGCCGATGACCTGCTCGATCTGCTCCTTGGCGCGGTCGATGTCGGCCGAGGGCAGGTCGATCTTGTTGACGACCGGCAGGAGCTCGAGGCCGCCGTTGACCGCGAGGTAGGCGTTGGCCAGGGTCTGCGCCTCGACCCCCTGCGCCGCGTCGACGATCAGCAGCGCCCCCTCGCAGGCGGCGAGCGAGCGCGACACCTCGTAGGAGAAGTCGACGTGCCCGGGAGTGTCGATCAGGTTGAAGACGTAGGTCTCGCCGTCCTTGGCCCGGTAGTCGAGCCGCACGGCGCGCGCCTTGATGGTGATGCCGCGCTCGCGCTCGATGTCCATCCGGTCGAGGTACTGGGCCCGCATCGCGCGCGGGTCGACGACGCCGGTGATCTGGAGCATCCGGTCGGCCAGCGTCGACTTGCCGTGGTCGATGTGGGCGATGATGCAGAAATTGCGGATGTGGGAGGCCGGAGGCATGGGTTCGGGACCGGCGGCTGGAGGCTCGAGAGCGGCGCCGCCGGACGAGGAAGCTTATCAGCTGAAGTCCGCGCGACACCCTAGAGACGGCGGTCGGGTAGAGTTGCCGCGATGCGGACCCACCCCTCGGCCAACCCCGCTTCGGCCGGCGCCTCGACCGCTCCCGCTCCAGCGCTCGCCTGTCGCGGCCTGATCAAGCGCTACGGCGAGCTCGTGGCGGTGGACGGTCTCGATCTCACGATCGCGGCCGGCGAGTGCTTCGGCCTGCTCGGACCGAACGGCGCCGGCAAGACGACCACGGTCGAGCTCTTCGAGGGCCTGCTCCTGCCCGACGGCGGCACGCTCGAGGTGTTGGGCGAGCGCTGGCAGGGCGACAGCCAGCGGCTGCGGGCGCGGCTGGGTGTGCAGCTGCAGGAGACGCGCTTTCCCGAGAAGCTGCGCGTCGCCGAGCTCGCCGAGCTCTTCCGCAGCTTCTACCGCGACGGTCTCGAGCCGGCGGCGGCGCTGGCGCTCGTCGGACTGGAAGAGAAGCGCCGGGCGTTCGTGCGCGAGCTCTCCGGCGGCCAGAAGCAGCGCCTGTCGCTCGCCTGCGCGCTGGTCGGCGACCCGGAGGTGCTCTTCCTCGACGAGCCGACGACCGGTCTCGACCCGGCCTCGCGGCGGCAGATCTGGGAGATCGTCGAGCGGCTGAAGGAGCGCGGCAGGACGGTGTTGCTCACCACCCACTACATGGAAGAGGCGGCCCGCCTGTGCGACCGGGTCGCCATCATCGACCGCGGCAGGATCCTGGCCGAGGGCGCGCCGGCGGCGCTCGTCGCATCGCTCGGCGCCGAGCACGTGATCGAGCTCGAGACCGACGCCGAGCTTCCGCCGGAGCTCCTCGCCGGACTCCCCGAGGTCGAGGCGGTCCATCGCGAGGGCACGACGGTCCGCCTCACCGTGCGCGCGGTGCACCGCGTGGTGCCGCCGCTGCTCGCCCGCCTGGCGGAGGGACGGATCGAGGCTCGCCGCCTGGCCACCCACCACGCGACGCTCGAGGACCTCTTCATCTCCCTCACCGGCCGGACGCTCGAAGGAGGCTCGGCCGGCACCCCGGCCGCCGGCAAGCAGGGCGCCGCCGCATGAGCACCTGGCGCGCGCGCGGCCCGCTCTCCTCGCCCCTGGTGCAGCTCACTTTCGCGCGGCTGCGCGAGTTCCTGCGCGAGCCCGAGGCGATCTTCTGGGTCTTTCTCTTTCCGGTGCTGCTGGCGATCGCTCTGGGCGTCGCATTTCGCAACCGACCCCCGGACCCGCTGCCGGTCGGCATCGAGGAGAGCCCGGTCGCCGAAGCGCGGCTGGCGGCGCTCGCTGCGGCGAAGACTCTGGCGCCGCAGGTCCTCACCCGTCCGGAGGCCGAGCATGCGCTCGCCACCGGCCGGTTGGCGCTCGTCGTCCTCGCCACCGACCCGCCGACCTACTGGTTCGATCCGACCCGGCCCGACAGCCGTCTCGCCCGGCTCGAGGTCGACCAGGCGCTCGAGCGGGCGGCAGGGCGTAGCGACCGCTTCGAGCCGCAGGTCCTCGAAATGACCGAGCGTGGCGCGCGTTACATCGACTTCCTGCTCCCCGGGCTGCTGGGAATGAACCTCATGGGCACCGGCATGTGGGCGATCGGCTTCTCGCTCGTGCAGCAGCGCGCCGGCAAGCTCCTCAAGCTGTTCATCGCCTCGCCGATGCGGCGCTGGCACCTGCTCGCCGCGCAGGTCCTGGCGCGGCTGGTCTTCCTCACCCTCGAGGTCGCGATCCTGCTCGGCTTCGCCGTCATCGCGCTCGACGTGCCGATGCGCGGCCCGGTCGCCGCGGTCGCCGTGGTCTGCATCCTCGGTGCGCTCTCCTTCGTCGGACTGGGGCTGCTGGTCGCCGCCCGTCCGCGGACCATCGAAGGGGTTTCGGGGCTGATGAACTTCGTCATGTTCCCGATGTGGATCTTCTCCGGCGTCTTCTTCTCCAACGAGCGCTTTCCGGCGGCGCTGCAGCCGTTCATCCAGGCGCTGCCGCTGACCGCGCTCAACGACGCGCTGCGCGCCGTCATGCTCGAGGGCGCCACACTCGCCAGCCAGGTCCCCGAGCTCGCGATCCTTCTCGGCTGGGGCCTGATCGGCTTCGCCGGCGCCCTCAAGCTCTTCCGCTGGAGCTGATGGCACAAGGGGTGCATCCCGAGGATCTCTTCCGGGGACAGTCAGAGTCGCACCCGGGTACCGGAGGAGACCCTCATGTCCGCCGACCTGTTCGATTTTCCGCAGCACTCGCTTCCACTCCAGCTGCGCCGCGCCGAGCAGTTGCGAGCCGATAGCTTCGGCCAGTCGCTGGTCGCCGGCTTCGCGGCGCCGCTCCGCCGGCCGGTGTCGTCGGCGCCGGAACGCTCCGCCGCCACCGAACGCCTGCTCTTCGCGCGGCGGCGCAACCTCTCTGCCAAGCCGGCCTGAGCCCCAACCCGCAGCCCGGCGAGCGCCCGCGGGGTGAGACGGGCAGCCCGGCTCAGACAGTCGAGCAGCGTTCATCGCCGGTCCCCGCGGCGGACCGCGCGGCCGGTGGGGGAGCCGACCGTGGAGCTTTCTTCAATCGGCGCACGCGATCGACCTCGCCATGGCGCTCGGCATCGACGTCCCCCAGATCTAGCCCGCCGCAACGAACGAAGACCCCGCGCCGACCAATCGGAGCGGGGTCTTCTCCCTGGTCGCGGCGGGTCGAGGAGTCAGGCCCGGTCGCGCAGGCCGTTCTCGCCGCTCATGTCCGCGCAATGGGCGCAGCAATACATCATCCACGCCGCCTCGACTCCATGGCCGACGATCCGGCATCCGCAGTGCGCACAGCTCGGCGTCAGCAGATGGATCGCGCACTCGAAGCTGTCGAACGTGTAGCGCTTGCCGGCCATGAGAACTTCGAACGCCTTGTCGTAGACGTTGCCGCAGACATCGCACGGCTCCTGGACCGCGAGCGGCATCTCAGAACGCCCAGCGAACGCCGGCGTTGACGCCGATGCCGTCCAGCTTGAGCGCGGCGTTGGGGTCGACGTTGATGTCGTCGATGTCCCCGAAGTGCTGCGGATCGATCTTCACGTGCGCGGTCGCCTTGCGGTAGACGCCCTCGAAGAAGAAGTCGGCGCCGCGGCCGTCACCCATCGTCGCGCCGAGCGCCGCATAGTAGCCGAGCTCGTCCTTGATCTCGCCGAAATCGCTGTCGAGCAGGAAGTAGGAGGCTCCGCCGCCGACATAGGGGCGGAACATCTGGCCGGGGGCGAAACCGAAGCGCACACCGGCTTCGAGCGGCAGCGCCTGGATGCCCTGCTTGAGGAAGACCGGATCGTGGCTGTGAAAGGCATTCTCGAGCGTGTCGTCGCTCAGCTGCTCGAAGTAGGTCGCGCGGAGCTCGATGGCGAAAGTCTCGCTCAGCGGGAGTCCGAGGATGACCCCGCCGCCGGCGGTATGGCCGGCCACGTCGGTGTCCCAGTAGCTTCCCATCAGCGAGAAGTCGCCGGCGACGACCGGAGCGGCGGCGAAGGTGGCGAGCGTCGAGAGACAGAGGGCGGCGAGCGAAGGGCGACGAAGCTGCATTTCATTTCTCCTCGGAAGACGGGGCGGATTGGAGCCGGACGGAAACGAGCGGTGCGCCGGCATGCTGCGTCGATCGCAACATTCGCGCGGCTCCGGACCCCAGCCAGGAGCGCAAGAGCGATGCCAGCGAGCAGATGCCCGTCCAGCGGGGGTTTGCGCCCGCCGCGGACTTTCCGCGGCGGCTTCGGGTAGTGCGCTTTCTACACAGTTCTGCGCCGCGGAGCGCGGCGGACGGCTCAGTGCGGGGGAGCGGCGGCCGGCGGCGCGGTGGGGGCTGCCGGCTTCAGATTGAGCTCGGCGACACGCGCCTGGGCGGCGGCGAGCGGCGGCAGGCCCCACTCGGCGCGTTCGTCGTCGCCGACTGCCGGGTCGACGGTGTAGAGCTGCCACTTGCCGTCGACTTCGACGAACTGCGTGCCGAAGCGCTGCGGCTTGCCGGCGAGCATCGCCCGGCGATCCTCGGCGGTGGCGACGAGCGGGCGCGCGGCGAGCAGGTCGGGATTGCCCGCCAGCGCCTGGTGCGCGAGCTCGGCGGCCCGCGCCACCTCGGCCGGCCGATCGCTCGTCACCAGCAGGGCGGCGGCGTGATAGGCGTCGTCGGGTTGTTTCACCCGCCCCGCGGCCACCAGGTCCCAGGTCTCCTTGCGCCGCGCCAGACTGCGCTCGATGGCGGCGCCGCCGACCGACGGCGCCGGTGTGCCGCCCGGGGAGGTCGCCGGCAGGTCGCTGTCCGGCTTGCCGCGCTCCGCCTGCTGCTCGAGAAAGAGCCGCAGGAGGTCGGGGTCGAGCGTCTTCTGATGCGCCTGTTGCCGCTCCTCGGTGAGGGTGACGAAACGAAACCAGCGCGCGTCGGGACGCAGCGTCTCGAGACGCGGGTCGGTGAGCGCCCGCTCGAGATCGATGAAGCCGTTGTCGAGCGCCAGGGAGAGCACCTCGAAACCACCGTCGATGTCGTTGCGCACCGCCGCGCAGCAGGCCGCGCCAGTCGAGGCCGAGCAGGGCGGCGGGGAGCAGGCCGACGGGGGAGAGCACGGAGGTGCGGCCGCCGACCCAGTCCCACAGGGGGAAGCGGGCGAGCCAACCCTGCTCGCGGGCGAGGGTGTCGAGGTTGCTG
>JBGARM010000080.1:0-9904 GCA_044230215.1 Thermoanaerobaculia bacterium
CGGTCGCGCCACCGTTCGACGAGCGCTCGCGGACCTGCGGCGCGCAGCAGGCGCAGGGCGAGAGCGAAGCGTGCAGGAAGCGGACCGGACACGCGGCGAGCCTAGCGCGCCCGGCGGTCGCCCGCCTCCAGCACCTGGGAGTAGATCGGCTCGAGCGCCGCGGCGTGCTCGGCCAGGGTGGGCACCCGCGGTGCATGCCGGCGCCAGGCCGCGATCGGCGACGGATCGGCGATCAGGCGTTCGAGCCAACGGCGGAGTTCGGCGGGCTGGTCAGGATCGAAATGGCCGCCGCAGGGTTCGCCGCCGGCGAAGAGCTCTGCCAGGGCGCCGCGATCGCTGGCGAGCACCGGCAGACCAGCGGCGAGCGCTTCGCGCGCGGCGAGACTGTAGGACTCGAGGCCGAGCGATGGCACCACCAGGAGGTCCAGGCCGGCGAAGATCTCGCCGCGCTGCTCCTCGGCGAAACGGCCGCGGAGCTCGACGGCGGCGCCAGCGGCGGCGGCGAGCGCCTCCTGGACGTAGGCGGGGTCGTGCGCGGCGTCGCCCCAGACCTCGAGACGCACGGCATCCGCCGATAGCCCGGCGAGCGCCGCGGTCAGCAGGTGGAGACCCTTGTGCGGCAGCAGCGAGCCGATGAAACCGAGGCGGAGCGGCAGCGTGGGTGGATGCGCGTCGCGCCGCGGCGCCGCATCGACCCCGTACGGCACGAGATGCACCGGCACCCCGGCCGGCAACCAGCCGTGGATACGGAACGAGTCGAGGAGCGCCGCCGAGCCCGCGATCAGCGCGTCGGCCGCCGCAAGGGTGGTCCGCGCGCGCCGCTTCCGCAGGGTATAGAGGGCGCGATTCAGCAGCCGGTTGACGGCGGGAGACGGCGAGACCCGGGTGAGCGGCAGGCAGGCGGTGCAGCGCCCGGGAGCGGGCCCGGGGCAGAGCCGTCGTTCGCGGTCGAGGAGGTTGGCCCGGGCGCACATCAGCCACCAGTCCTGGAGCTGCAGCACCAGCCCCAGCCGGCGCCGGCGGGCCTCGTCGACGAGCGCGAAACCGTGGCCGGCGAGGTGGTGCACGTGCACGAGCTCCGGCCGGGTCTGGTCGAGAAATCGCCCGAAGTCGGCGCGCGCGCCGCGGTCGTAGAGCCCGTTGCGGCGCAGCGGATTCCTCTGGTCGAAGTGATTCACCCGCGAGCGCACCCGCAGGCCCCGGTCCTCGAGCTCAATGGCGGTGCCGGAGGCGAGGTGCGGATCGTTCGACCGGGTGTAGACCGCGACCGGGCCGCTCGCCTTCTGCCGGTGCGCGAGCCACCAGGCGTAGAGCTCGGTGCCGGCGAAGTTCTCCGGCGGCCAGCCGTGCACGAGATGCACGACACTGGGCCGGGGGACCGCCGCCGCCGGGGCGGCAGCGCTCTTGAGAGCGGCGAGAATCGGCCGCCGGGCCGGCGCGCCGGGATCCGCCGCCATGAAGGCAGCCAGGCGCGCGCGGAAGGTCGGATGGCGCCGCGCCAGCGTGCGCTCGGCGATCTTCACCCGGCGATCGCGCGCGCGGCCGAAGCTCCCCTGGCCTTCGTGAAAGACGAAGGTGGCGTCGTCGAGGCGGTGCTCCCAGCCGGCGGCGGTGGCGCGCAGGCAGAGGTCGACCTCTTCGCCGTAGCCGAGACCGAAGGCCTCGAGGTCGAAGCCGCCAATCTCGCGCAGCAGCGCGCGCTTGACGTAGAAGCAGAAGCCGACCGCGGGCGGCACGGTCGGATAGAGGCGCAGCGACGCCTGTTCGACCAGGGCGGCGAAGCTCCCGGCGTCGAAGCCGGTCGGCAGCCGGTTGATTTCGAACGGCCGCGGCAGGGAGGCGAGCGTGCCGTTGTTGGTGAACGGCGTCACGGTGCCGATGCGCGGCGATGCCGCGGCTGCGTGCGCCAGCTTGTCGAGCCAGCCGCGCGTGACGACGGTGTCGCTGTTGAGCAGCACGACGTCCCGCCCAGCCGCTTCGCCGTCGTCGATGCCGCGCTGAGCGGCCGCTGGATAGCCCGCGCGGCGGCTCTGGCGGAGCACGACGAGCGCCGCAGCGCTGCGCTGCCCTGCCGCGGCGGCGAGCACCGCTTCGACCTCCGCCGACTGCGGGCCGTCGACGACGAGGAGGATGCGGTGGCGGTCGCCGTCGACATGGCGCTCGAGACTTGCGAGACAGCGCTCGAGCGCCTCCGCAGCGCCGTAGACCGGGACGACGACGTCGAGCGCGCGACCGCTCGCCGGGCGGCCAGAGCTCAACGCGGTCCCTCCTCGGCTCCACCGGAGAAGGAGCCGCCGCACAGGTCGAGCACGAAGAGCCGCAGCTGCCCGGGGCGCTCGCCGCGCACCGCCGTCACGCCGGCGAGCCGTCCGCCGACGGCGGCCGTCCAGCTGCCGGGCTCGGCGGTGACGACGAAGCTGCAGGCCGGCGCCTCCGCCGGCAGGGCGCGCTGCTCGAGGAGAACGAAACGGCGCAGGTAGAAGCGATGCCACGCCGGGAGCCTCTCGACCGCACCGGGCCCGCGCACCAGCGCGGCCTCGGAGTAGACCCGCGCCGCGGGATCGGCGTCGAGGCGGTGCTGCAGGGCCGCCAGGCTGTGCGGCTCAGGTTCGGGCCAGGCGCGGACGAGCGCCTGGACGCGGAAGGCGCTAAGTAGGACGAGTGCGAGGAGGAAGATCGCCGGTCCCACCCGGAATCGCCGCAGCCAGCGCCGGAGCTCCTCGAGCGCGAGCGCCGTCGCCAGGGCCAGCGCCGGATAGGCGGGGTAGACGTACCAGGACAGGCGGGAGCTCGGCACGACGAACAGGACGAAGACGACCAGGATCCACAACAGGAGCGTCAGTCGAACACGGCGGACGGCGTCTGCGGTCTCGCCGGGCGACCGCCAGTCCCGGACCAGCATCGCCGCGAGCGCCAGCGGAGCGAGCAGGGCGAAGGCGCCGAAGTTCGCCAGCGCGGCGCGCAGGTAGATGCTCGGCGGCTGCAGGTGCAGCGGATCGATCCCCGTGCTGGTGCGCTGCCCGAGATCCACCTGGAGGAAATGGATCGTGTCGCCGACGGAGCCCAGCGAGAAGAGGAGCCAGGCGAGGTAGAAGAGGACGCCGGGAAAGGTCGCGGCGGCAGCGGTCGAGACCGCGCGACGGAGCCTCTCGCGCAAAGCCCCGGTCGCTGCGGATTCCCCCGCGGGCGCCGCAAGCTCGACCAGGAAGAGAGTGCCGCCGACGATCAGGGGGCCGACGATCCCCTTGGTCCAGCCGGAGAACATCGACAGCAGGGCCAACCCTCCGAGCCGCACCCAGGCGCTCCTGGCGGTGGTTTCGAGATACCAGAAGCAGGAGCCGGCCACCGCGAGCAGGAGCCAGACCTCCGGAACCGCGCTGCGCAACCCGTGCTCGAGCAGCAGAGGCGGCGCGGAGATCAGGGCGAGCGGCGCGACGACCATCGTCCAGGTATTGCCGTGGCGCAGTGCAAAGCCGGCGACGAGCGCGCACAGCAGCAGGCCGACGAGGCCGACAAACAGGCGGGCGCCGAGCTCGTTCTCGCCCAGGAGGGCCATGCCGGCGGCATTGCCCCAGATCGCCAGCGGCGGTTTCCAGGCGAAATTGGTCCTGCCGCCGAGCAGCGGGGCCCAGTGACCGGTGTGCAGAGCGCGCGCCCCGACCTGGATGTAGACCGTTTCGTCGCCGAAGACCGGAGTCTCGGAGAGGCGGAAGAAAAGAAGATAGGCACAGCAGCCCAGCACGGCGAGGAGGGCCGCGAGGCGCTTTGGGGTGTAGATCTTATGCCCGGGCACTTAGATTTTCACTGAATCGCTTGACAGCCAGCTTTGGATTCCGTATCTTGTTAGCAGTCGCAAGCGGCGAGTGCTAAGCAGTGCTCGACTCGCGAATCGAAAGAACATAACAGAGACCAAGGAGGAAGCCGCAGTGAACATTCGACCCCTGCACGACCGCGTGGTGGTCAAGCGCCTGGAAGCCCAGGAGCAGATCCGGGGCGGCATCATCATCCCCGACACCGCCAAAGAGAAGCCCCAGGAAGCCGAAGTTTTCGCCGTTGGCCCGGGCAAGGTGAATGACGACGGCAAGCGCTCGCCGATGGACGTCAAGAAGGGCGACCGCATCCTCATCGGCAAGTACTCCGGCAGCGAGATCAAGATCGACAGCGAGGAGTACGTCATCCTGCGCGAGGACGAGATCCTCGCGGTGATCGAGAAGTCCGAGAAGGCCGCTAAGAAGTAAGCGCTTTCGCAGCCCTCAGCAAACCCGTCACACCTCTAGGAGAATCGAAGCCATGGCAGCCAAGCACATCACTTACTCTGAGGAAGCGCGCGGCGCGATCCTCAAGGGTGTCAACAAGCTGGCCGATGCGGTGAAGGTCACCCTCGGTCCGAAGGGCAGGAACGTCGTCATCGAGAAGAAGTTCGGCTCGCCGACGATCACCAAGGACGGCGTCACCGTCGCCAAGGAGATCGAGCTGCCGGATGCGCTCGAGAACATGGGCGCGCAGATGGTGCGCGAAGTCGCCTCGAAGACCTCCGATGTCGCCGGCGACGGCACCACCACCGCCACCGTGCTCGCCCAGGCGATCTACCGTGAAGGCGCCAAGAACGTCACCGCCGGCGCCAACCCGATGGAGTTGAAGCGCGGCATCGACCTCGCCGTCAAAGCCGTGATCGAAGCGGTCGACAAGATGGCAAAGCCGGTCGAGGGCACCGAGATCGCCCACGTCGGCACGATCTCGGCCAACAACGACCAGGAGATCGGCAAGATCATCGCCGAGGCGATGGAGAAGGTCGGCAAGGACGGCGTGATCACGGTCGAAGAGGCCAAGGGCCTCGAGACCAACCTCGAAGTCGTCGAGGGCATGCAGTTCGACCGCGGCTACCTCTCGCCGTACTTCGTCACCGATGCCGAGCGCATGGAGACGACCCTCGAGAACGTCAAGATCCTCCTCTACGAGAAGAAGATCTCGTCGATGAAGGACCTGCTGCCGATCCTCGAGCAGGTCGCCCGTCAGGGCAAGCCCCTGCTCATCATCGCCGAGGACGTCGAAGGCGAGGCTTTGGCGACGCTGGTGGTCAACAAGCTGCGCGGCACGCTGCAGATCGGCGCCGTCAAGGCCCCGGGCTTCGGCGATCGCCGCAAGGCCATGCTCGAGGACATCGCGATCCTCACCGGTGGCAAGCTCATCACCGAGGATCTCGGCATCAAGCTCGAGAACGTCAAGTGGGAAGACCTGGGCGAGGCCAAGAAGGTCCTCATCAACAAGGACAACACCACGATCGTCACCGACATCGACGACAAGAAGCGTCGTGAGTCGATCTCGGGCCGGGTCAAGCAGATCCGCACCCAGATCGAGGAGACGACCTCCGACTACGATCGCGAGAAGCTCCAGGAGCGCCTCGCGAAGCTCGTGGGCGGCGTCGCCGTCATCAAGGTCGGCGCGGCCACCGAGACCGAGATGAAGGAGAAGAAGGCCCGCGTCGAGGATGCCATGCACGCCACCAAGGCGGCCGTCGAAGAGGGCATCGTCGCCGGCGGCGGCGTGGCGTTCATTCGCGCCATCCCGGCGGTCGACAAGATCAAGGCCGAGGGCGATGTCGCGGTCGGCGTCAAGATCGTCCGTCGCGCGCTCGAGGAGCCGGCCCGTCAGATCGCCCAGAACGCGGGCGAAGAGGGTTCGGTCATCGTCCGTCAGCTGTTCGAGTCCACCGGCAACATCGGCTTCAACGCCGGCACCGGCAAGTTCGAAGACATGGTCAAGGCCGGCGTCATCGATCCGGCCAAGGTCACCAAGACCGCGCTCATCAACGCGGCCTCGATCGCCGGCCTGATGCTCACCACCGAAGCGATGGTGGCCGAGATCAAGGAGAAGGACAAGGGCGGCATGCCCGGCGGCGGCGGTGGCATGGGCGGCATGGGTGGCGGCATGGGCGGCATGTACTAAGAGCAGTTTCCGTCTCCGGCGTTCATGCGCTGGAGACGTTTCGATACCGGGACCGGCGAGGCGACTCGCCGGTCCTTTCTTTTTTCGAGAGGGACTCGCGCGCCGGCCGCTACCCTCGCAGCCGAGCGGTGGATCAGGTTCGCCGGGAGAGGATCTCGTGCCAGAGTTCGCGCGCCTCGCGCGGGAGCCGCGGCAGTAGAGCCTCGACCTCGTCGACGAGACCCTGCCGATCGGAGGTCGCCTCCAGCAGTCCGGCGACATCCTGCCCGTCTTTCCAGCCTCCGGCGAAGAGCTTCAGTGCCACGAGATCGGCAGGTCGCACCACCGGAAGCAGGACGCCTCCGGCATCGCGGATCTCCGCGCGGCGGACCAGGTCCGCTTCCCACCGGCTCCTGCCGACGATGAGGTCCAGAGGACGTGGATCTTCGGGTCCACGGCCGCGGACCGCGCCCGCGAGCGGATCGGTTTCGTCACCGGGCGTCGCCTCGAGTTGCCAGCCGGCCGCGATGAGCGGCGCCCAGAAGGATCGCGTGAGACAGCGGCGGTCGGTTGTCAGCAGGTCGAAGTCGAGCGTCGCACGGACGACTCCGTGGACCCCGAGAGCGGCCGCGCCGATGACCGCATGTGGAACTTCGTGCTCGACGAGATAGAGGTGAAACCGTTCGAGATCGCTCACCTCGCGCCAGCGCGATCCGCCTTTCGGCTCCGCCGCGAGTCCTCCGAGATCTCGCGCAACCTCCGACGCGCCTCCTCGAGGGAGAGGTGGTGGTTGCGGGCATAGTCCGCGACCGCCTGGTCCCCAAGGGCCAAAGCCAGCCGGACCCTCTCGCCAGAGGTCATCGCGGCGATCCGCTCGCGGTCTTCGGTTCGCAGCCTCTCTGCGACCACGCTTCGCATAGGGAGAGTCTACTCCCGCGGCTGGTTACTCACCGAGGAGATGGCTGCGCAGGAAGGCCCAGATGCGGCCCTCCTGGCCCGTGATGACATGCCCGCCGTTAGTCACCAGGATCAGCTGGTACTTCGCGCAGGATGGATCCCAACCCGTGAGGTCATAGACCCGCGCGGTGTTGACGCCGACGAGGTAGGTCGCGAGCAGGACGCCGTCGTCGTTGCCGGTCGAGTTGTCGCCGCCGAAGCAGCCGTGCTGGCCGGCCCAGAGGTTCATGGGCCAGAAGACGCGCCAGTCGATGTTCCAGTCGATCGGAACGTGGAAGAGCGCGGTCGGCGGCGGCTCGACCGCCGTGTCGTTGGTGCCGTGAAGATGCAGAATCGCCGCCGCCGCGTCGTGGTATTGCGGGCTCGAGCCGCCGGTCGCGCAGTCGGCGTCGCCCGCCTGGCAATAGACCAGGCCGGCGTTGACCGCGACCGCCGCTAGGCGGTACTTCGTCGAGGGTCGCTGCAGCAGGTAGTACGGGATGTACGCGCCGCGTGAGACGCCGCCCAGGTAGATGCGCGCCGGATCGACCGCGGAACCGGCGACGCCGACGGCGATCAGCCGATCGAGCAGCAGACTCAGGAACTGCGCGTCCTGCGGCATTTCCGGCAGATCGTCGGCGGCGTGCGTCCAGGTCTGGTTGATCCCCGAAGGGGTGACGACGATGGCGCCGTCGGGGTCGGTGTAGGGGTAGAAGCCCGAACCGAAGCCACCGCCCCCGCTGCCGCCGTCGCCGTGCAGCCAGAGCAGCACCGGCCGACCGGTGGCGGGGGCCGACGTTCCCGGCACGCGATAGAAGTAGGTGTGGCTCTGTGCGTCGCTGGTCGTGATCGTGTCCGAGCCGGAGACCGGATCGCCATTCCAGGCGCCGGTGGTGCCGCTCTCGAAGCCGTCGGCGAAGACCAGGGCGGCCGGAGAGTCGGCGACGAACCGCTGCGCCCGACCGGCGCCCGGCAGCGCCGCGCCGAGCGCGAAGAGCAGCCAGGCGCTCGAGACTCCTCGCCGCTTCATGCGGACTCCTCCGGCGTATTCCAGCCGCCGACACCGGCGACCAGGGCATCCGACTCGGCCGGGCCCCAGCTGCCCGGTTCGTAGATGTGCAGGGGATCGGCCCTGTCAAGTACCGGATCGACGATCGCCCAGGCGGCTTCGACCACGTCCTGGCGCGCGAAGAGCGTAGCGTCCCCCGCCATCGCGTCGCCGAGCAGCCGTTCGTAGGCCTCCATCCGCCCGGCTTTGCCCTGCTCGGAGCCCTCGACGACCGAGAGCTCCACCGGGTGGCCGACCATCTCGCCGCCGGGCTCCTTGGCGCGCGCGCCGAGCGCGATGGCCACCTCGGGGGAGAGACGGAAACGCACATGGTTGCCGGTCGCCGGCGCCGGCTCGGAGAAAACCACCTGCGGCGGGTTCTTGAACTCGATCGTCACCTCGGTCACTGTGCGGGCCAGGGACTTTCCGGCGCGGACGTAGAACGGCACCCCCTGCCAGCGCCAGGAGTCGACCATGAGCCGCAGCGCGGCGTAGGTAGGCACCTGCGAGTCGGGAGCGACGCCAGGCTCCTCGCGGTAGCCGCGGAACTGTCCGAGCACGAGGTTCTCCCGATCGAGCGGGCGCACCGTGCGCAGGACCTTCGCCTGCTCGTCGCGGATCGCCTCGTCGTAGGTCGAAGAGGGCGCCTCCATCGCGAGGTAGCTCACGACCTGCAGGAGATGGTTCTGGATGACGTCGCGCAGGACTCCCGTCTCCTCGTAGAACTTTCCCCTTCCCTTGACGCCGAACGCTTCGGCCATGGTGATCTGGACGTTCTCGACGTAGTGCCGGTTGAGGATCGGCTCGAGAAAGGCGTTGGCGAAGCGGAAGTAGAGAATGTTCTGCACCGCCTCCTTGCCGAGGTAGTGGTCGATGCGGAAGATGCTCTCCTCCGGCAGCGCCTCGTGGAGGATGCGGTTGAGATCGCGCGCCGAGGCGAGATCGCGTCCGAACGGCTTCTCGAGGATGACCCGGCCGTTCTTCGTGCAGCCGGCGTCGCGCAAGTTGCCGACGACGACCGGAAAGAGGCTCGGCGGAATCGCCAGGTACGAGATCGGCCGCTCCGCCCCGGCGAGCTCGGTGCGCAGGGCGGCGAAGGTCGCCGGATCGTTGTAGTCGCCGTCGACGTAGCGCAGGCGCGAGGCCAGGTGGTCGAAGCTCGACTCGACGAGCCCGCCGTATTCGGTGACGCTCGCCCGCGCGCGCTCGATGAACTGCTCGCGCGTCCAGCCCGAGCGCGCGACGCCGACGACCGGGACATCCAGCTTGCCGCGACCGGCCATCGACTGCAGCGCCGGGAAGATCTTCTTGTAGGCGAGGTCGCCGGTGGCGCCGAAGAAGACGAACGCGTCGGAGAGCGAGGTGTCGGGCCGGGTCATGCGTCGAGCATATCGAGTCCGGCCCGGGCTACGCGCTTTTCGTTCGCCTGTCGCGGCGGCCGGCCCCACGATGGTGGGGATGCGCAAGACACGGGGCTCGACGACCGGCGCGGCGCGCGGCCACTCGCTCAAGCAACGCACGCTGCTCGCGATCATCGCCACCGACGGGACCTTCGAGAGGGCGAGCCTCCGCGACGGCGAGGCGTGGGTGGGCAAATGCCTCCACTGCAACGCGCACCTCGTGATCGGCCTCGACGGCGAGCCCGTGAGCCGCGCGACGATTGAGCACATCCTCCCGCAGTGCCACGGTGGCACGAACGATCTCGCGAACCTGGGCATCGCGTGCGCGCGCTGCAACTCGGAGAAGGGCGTACGCCACGATCACAAGCGACGCGACGATCCACGGCTCGTCGCCCTCGTCGCCAAGCTCAGCGAGAAGCGCCGCGCCCGGTGGCGCGAGCCGGTCGCGCCGTAGCCCTCCGCCCGCTACTTCTGGAAGCAGTAAAAGCGGCGCTTGAGGTCGCACTGGCGGCCACCGAGCGAGGTCCAGTCGCTCGGAGCGAACGCCGGAATGCGCCGCGCGTTGCCGGCCGTGCCGAAGTCGGAGGCGAGGGCC
>JBGARM010000081.1:0-9847 GCA_044230215.1 Thermoanaerobaculia bacterium
ACCTACCAGGATGGCGGAACGACGATGAAAGGCGTCGTGTACTACGACGATGCCCAGACCGGCAAACGCCCGGGCATCGTCCTGGTGCACGAGTGGTGGGGCATCACCAAGCACACCCTGGCCGAGGCGCGCCGCTTCGCGCTCCGGAGCGTCGAGCCAGCCGAGCCAGTAAGCCTCGTCGCGCCCGGTCCAGACGGTCGAGTCGCCCTCCCAGATGCGGCCCGTGCGCTCGCCGCTCTCCCACTTCACCGCCGCGGCATTGAAGGCCGCCCGCAACTCCGGAGTCAGTCGTTCGATCATCGCGCCACCTGCGAGCCCGAAGCGTCCTGTCGGTTCATCTCCGCCGCCTTCGCCGCGATCGCGTCGAGGAGCTTGCGGAACGGCTCGACGAATTTCGCGACACCGTCGGCCAGCAGTTCGTCGGTCGCGGCGTCGAGCGATATTCCCAATGCCGCGAGCTCCTCCAGTTGCCGCCGGGCTTCGGTCAGACCCTCGCCGAGAGTCGAGCGCGCCACGCCGTGCTCGCGGAAGGCATCGATGGTCTCGGGGGGCATGGTGTTGACGGTGTCGCGGCCGATCAGCTCCTCGACGTAGACCACGTCGCGATAGGCCGGATTCTTCGCCGAAGTCGACGCCCACAACAGCCGCTGCGGAACGGCGCCCGCCGCAGCGAGGCGTTGCCAGCGCGGCGAAGCGAATAGACCGCTGAAGAGAGAATAGGCCTGCTTCGCGTTGGCGATGGCGACCTTGCCCTTGAGAGCTTCGAGCCGGGCGCGGTCCGCTGGCGCAGCGCCGCCCGCCTTGGCGTCGATCTGCTTGTCGACCAGCGTGTCGATGCGGGAGATGAAGAAGCTGGCCACAGAAGCGACGCGATCCACCGCCATCCCTTTACCGAGCCTTTCTTCAAGGGCCGAAATGTAGGCTTCGGCGACCAGGGAATAGGCATTCTTGGAAAAGAGCAGGGTGATGTTGACGTTGATCCCTTCGGCCAGAAGGGTGCGGATCACGGGCAGGCAGGTTCGGGTTCCCGGGACCTTGATCATCAGGTTGGCGCGGTCGACTTCGCGCCAGAGGCGGCGGGCCTCGGCGAGCGTGCCGGCGGCGTCCTCGGCGAGCTCGGGAGAGACCTCCAGGCTGACGTAGCCGTCCTGGCAGTGCGTCCGGCGATAGACCGCGGCGAGCAGGTCGGCGGCCTGCCGGATGTCGGCCACCGCGACCTCCTCGTAGATCGCCAGTGGCCGGCGCTCGCCGCGCGCGACAATGGCTGAGATCTGCCGGTCGTACTCGCGGCCGTGGGCGATCGCCTTCTCGAAGATCGCCGGATTCGAAGTCATGCCGCGGAGGTCGTCCTCCGCGATCAGGCGTTCGACCGTGCCGTCCTCGAGCCAGCTGCGGCGAATGAAGTCGAGCCAGACCGACTGGCCGAGACCGGCGAGCGCGTGGAGCGGGTTGCCTGCGGTCATGCGAGGTCTCCAGAAAAGGTCCGTTCGCCGGGTCGTGGCGCCTGCCGTGCCATCGAGTCGCTTCGAAGCGGGACAAGGAGAGGATACCGCGATACATTTGCCCCGATGAATAGCCGTCCCGCCGAACGTTCCCGCCGCTCGAGCGGCGACTCCCTCACCCGCTTCGCCTGGTTCGTTCTCGCCGTCAACCTCGCCGTCATCGTTTGGGGCGGCTTCGTTCGCGCCAGCGGCTCCGGCGCCGGCTGCGGCGCGCACTGGCCGCTGTGCAACGGCGTCGTCGTGCCGCAGGATCCGAAAATCGAGACCCTGATCGAGCTCGGGCACCGGGTCACCAGCGGTCTGGCGCTGGTCGTCGTCGTGGTGCTCGGGATCTGGACCCTCCGCCGCTATCGGAAGGGCACTCCGGAGGGGGCCGCCATGCGCCGGCTGGCCTGGCTGGCGATGCTGTTCATCTTCGGCGAGGCCGCGCTCGGCGCCGGACTCGTGTTGCTCGAATACGTCGGCCAGAACAGCTCCGGGGCCAGGGCAGTCTGGATGGCCGGCCACCTGGTCAACACCTTTCTGCTGCTGGCGATCCTGGCGCTGCTGGCCGAGCGTTCCGGCCATGTCTCTCCCGGCGAGAAGCTTCCAGTAAAGGGGCTGCCTGCCAGCTCGACCGCGGGTCTCGCGCCGCGCTGGCTGGAGCTTCTTTCCTTTACTGCGCTTCTTTTCACTGCCGTGACCGGCGCGATAGCCGCGCTGGGCGATACGCTGTTTCCGGCGACCTCCCTCGCCGAGGGGATGGCACAGGATCTCTCGCCTACTGCACACTTCCTGATCCAGCTGCGCGTCCTGCATCCGCTGGTGGCGATCGGTGCAGGACTTCTCTGGATCCACCTGGCCCAGGGAATTCGCGAGCGGGTCCCGGCCGGCGCTCGCGCCGGCCAGTGGGCCAAGGGGGTGCTCATCCTGGTCGCAGCGCAGTTCGCCATCGGCCTGGCGACCCTGGCGTTCCTGGCCCCCGTCCCGCTCCAACTCCTGCACCTGCTGGGCGCCGACCTGGTCTGGATCGCCGGCGTGCTGATGGTCGACAGCCAGCGGCGGGACGCTGCGGCCCTCCCGGCCCGCGGCGACTAGGCGCCGAGAGCGCGCGCCGCGACCTCGCTCAGACGACGGACGCCGACGTCGATGATCTCCGGTGTGCAATAGGAGAAATTGAGGCGCATCGAACGCTCGCCGCGGCCGTCGGCGCTGGGACCGGGATAGAACGCCGAGCCCGGCACGAAGACGACCTTCGACTTCACCGCCTCCTGGAGCATCGCCGCTGCGCCGACCTTGGCGGGGTCGCCCTCGGGCATGGTGAGCCAGAGGAAGAGGCCGCCCTGCGGGCGCGTCCACTCGACACCGTCCGGCATATAGCGCTGCAGCGCGTCCAGCATCGCGTCCCGGCGCTGGCGGTAGAAGTCGCGCAGCACCTTCACGTGGTGGTCGAGGAAGCCGCCGCGACCCGTCTCGTAGGCGACCATCTGGTTGAAGGTCGAGGTGTGGAGGTCGGCGCCCTGCTTGATCTGCACCAGCCGGCCGATGACGTCGGTCGGCGCCACCACCCACGCGATGCGCAGCCCGGGCGCCAGCGTCTTCGACAGGCTCGAGAGATAGATCACGCCGCCGCGGAAACGCCCGCCCGCGGCTGCCTTGCCCGCGCGCTCGCCGTGATACTCGGAGTCGATCTCGACCAACGGCGGCTGGTGCTCCCCCTCGTAACGCAGCTGCCCGTAGGGGTCGTCCTCGAGAATCGGCACACCGTAGTGACTCGCGAGCTCGACGACCCGGTTGCGCCGCTCCTCCGGCAGCGTCGTCCCCGCCGGGTTGTGGAAATTGGGCAGCACATAGAGAAACTTCGGACCCGAGCGCAACTCCTCCTCGAGCCGTTCCACCTGCAGGCCGTCGCCGTCGAGCGGCACGGTCAGGTAGCGCGCCTCGTAGGAGTTGAAGGCCTGCAGTGCGCCGAGGTAGGTCGGCGCCTCGACCAGGATGCGGTCGCCGGAATTGATCAGTAGCTTGCCGATGAGGTCGAGCGCCTGCTGTGAGCCCGAGGTGATGAGGACGTTCGCCGGTGTCACCCGGATGCCGTAGCGCTCCATGTGCCGCACCAGCATCTCGCGCAGCGGCAGGTAGCCCTCGGTCGCCGAGTACTGCAACGCCAGCGTTCCCTGTTCGGCGAGCACCTTGCGGCAGGCGGCCGCCACCTCGGTTACCGGAAAGACCTGCGGCGCCGGCATCCCGCCGGCGAACGAGATCACCTCCGGATCCTGCGTGTACTTGAGCAGCTCGCGGATGATCGAGCTGGTGAGCCCCTCGGTGCGCATCGCGAAGCGGTCGCTCCAGGGGGTGTCGACGTAGCCGTTGCCGTTCGAGGTCGAAGGAGCCCCCGGAATTCCCCGCGCGAGCTCCGCAGTCGAAGCGATGGGCATCAGAGAAGCCTCCTCTCTCTCGCCGCCTGCCGCAGATCTTCGCGGAAGTCGGGGTGGGCGATCGCGATCAGCGCCTGGGCGCGCTCGCGCAGGCTCTTGCCGTAAAGGCTCGCGACGCCGAACTCGGTCGCGACGTAGTGCACGTCGGCGCGCGAGGTGACCACCCCGGCGCCTTCGGCGAGCACGTCGACGATGCGCGATACGGTGCCCTTTTGCGCCGTCGCCGGCAGGGCGATGATTGGCTTGCCGCCCTTCGAACGCGCGGCGCCGCGGACGAAGTCGACCTGGCCGCCGAAACCGGAGTAGATCCGCTTGCCGATCGAATCGGAGGACACCTGGCCGGTGAGGTCGACGGCGATCGCCGAGTTGATCGCCACCATCTTGTCGTTCCGGGCGATGATCGTCGGATCGTTGACGTAGTCGCTGGGATGGAATTCGACGAACGGGTTGTTGTGCAGGAAGTCGAAGCTCTTCTTCGTGCCGAGCAGGAACGAGGCGATGATCTTGCCGCGGTGCAGGGTCTTGGCCTCGTTGGTGACCACCCCCATCTCGAACAGGTCGATCAGGCCGTCGGAGAACATCTCGGTGTGGATGCCGAGATTCCGCTTCTGGGTGAGGAACAGCAGCACCGCGTCCGGAATCTCGCCGATTCCCATCTGCAGCGTGGCACCGTCTTCGATCAGCTCGGCGATGTGGGCGCCGATCGCGCGCGAGGTTTCGCTGGGGCTGCCCGGCACCGGCAGCTCGATGGGCAGGCGGTCGATCTCCACCACCCGCGACAGCTTCGAGACGTGAATGAAGCTGTCTCCCAGGGAGCGTGGCATCTGGCGGTTGACCAGCGCGATCACGGTCTTCGCCCGCTCCGCCGCGGCCTTGGTGCACTCGACGCCGACGCCGTAGGAGCAGAAGCCGTGCTCGTCGGGGGGCGAGACGTGGATCAGGGCGACGTCGACCGGCTGCAGCCCCGAATAGATGAGTCGCGGAATCTCCGACAGGAATACCGGCACGTAGTCGGCCCGGCCGTCGGCGACCGCCTGGCGGACGTTGGCGCCGGTGAAGACCGCACGATGGCGGAATGAGCGCGCGTGCTCGGGAGCGGCATACTCCGCCGCGCCGAGCACCATGAGATGAGTGACCTCGACCCCCTCGAGCTCGCTCGCGCGCGCGGTCATCGCGTGGGTGAGCTCCAGCGGGGAGTTGCAGCCGGCGTGGACCCAGACGTGATCGCCGGAGCGGATCACCGAGACGGCCTCGTCGGCGGACATCACCTTGCGGCGAAAAGCCTCGTTCCACTGCATGGTCAGTTTTCCTTCCTGCTCGCGGCCGCCGCAGCGGCCCAGGGCGGCCCCGGGGTCAACGTGAGTCCGTGGACCCGGGCGAGCGATGCGTGCACGCAAGCGCCCTGATGGAGATAGACGCCGCGCGCCAGGCGCGGGTGCTCGAGCGCCGCCGACTCGATGCCGTCGCGCGCTACCGCCGAGATGTACGGCAGCTGCACGCTGGTGAGGGCGAGAGTCGCCGAACGAGCCGCCACCGAGGGCAGGTTCGGCACGCAGAAGTGGATGATGCCGTCGACGGTGTAGGTCGGGTCGGGGAAGGAGGTCGGCCGCGAGGTCTCACAGCAGCCTCCCATGTCGATCGAGAGGTCGAGAATGACGCTCTGCGGTCGCATCAGCGCCAGCATCTCGCGGCGGATGAGCAGCGGAGCGCGCTGCCCGTGCACGGCAGCAGCACCCAGCACGACGTCGGCGAAAGCCAGCGCCTTCTCGATGTTGGGCGGCGTCGCGAGCATCGTCGTCAGGCCCTGGCCGAGAGTCTCGCGGGCATGCCGCAGGGGCTCGATCGTGACGTCGAGCATCGAGACCTGCGCTCCCAGGCCCATCGCAGCGCGCGCCGCGCTGGTGCCCAGGACGCCGGCACCGAGGACGACGAAGTGCGCCGGGGGAACGCCAGGCGCGCCTCCGAGGAGGATGCCGCGTCCGCCCTGTCCGCGGCCGGTATTGAGCAGGGCGCCGGCGCCGAAGACCACCGCCAGCCCGCCGGCGATCTCCGACATCGAAGTGAGGATCGGCGCGTTGCCCTTGGAGTCTTCGATCGCCTCGAGACCGACGGCGGTGACGCCGCTCGCCAGGAGCTGGGAGATGTCCTCGGGCTGCGCCGCCGGCAGGCCCCAGAAGGCGAAGACGGTCTGGCCCGCGGGCAGCAGGCGATACTCCTCCGGCCGCGGCGCATGGACGCAGGAGAGGAGCTCGGGGCGCAGCAGGATCTCCATGCGGTCGAAGACGATGCGCGCGCCGGCGCTCTCGTAGAGGCTGTCGGCATGCCCGGCTTCGGCGCCAGCGCCGCTCTCGACGTAGAGCTCGTGCCCCTCCTGGACGAGGGTGCGCACCGCCGACGGCGTGAGCGCCACCCGCCGCTCGTGGGCGTGGGTCTCCTTGGGAATTCCGATCCGCATCGCCGGTCTCCTTTCGATCCCGCAATCCGACAGAGGAAAGATACCGTCCCCCGGCGGGCCCTCCACCATCCGGAGGGGTGGCGACAGCAGCCACGAACCCCCTCCCTCGGGGCAACCGCAGGGGCCAATTGCGCCATACTTGCAGGGCCATGGACTTCGCCCTGTCGCCCCTGTCCGAAAGCCTGCTCGAGCGCCTGCGCGCCTTTCTTGCCCGCGAGGTCGCGCCGGTCGAGGAGGAGATCCTCGCCACCCGGGCGCGCCACTGCGCCGGCCCGCATTGGCGCACCTGGCAAGACTCGCCGCTGGTCGCGCGACTCCAGGCGAAGGCGCGGACCGCCGGCCTGTGGAACCTCTTCCTGGCCGACTCCCAGTTCGGCGCCGGCCTGGGCAACCTCGACTATGCGCCACTCGCCGAAGCGATGGGCTGGAGCGTGCTGGCGCCCGAAGTCTTCAACTGCAACGCCCCCGACAGCGGCAACATGGAGGTGCTCCTCCATCACGGCACGGCGGAGCAGCAGGAGCGCTGGCTGCGGCCGCTCCTCGCCGGCGAGATCCGCTCCGCTTTCTGCATGAGCGAGCCCGGTGTCGCCTCGAGCGACCCGACCAACCTCGCCGCGACGATCGCCGTCGAGGGCGACGAGCTCGTCCTTTCGGGCCGCAAATGGTGGGCCACCGGGCTCGGCCACCCGCGCTGCGAGATCGGCCTGTTCGTCGGCGTTTCCAACCCGGAAGCCGATCGGCACCATCGCCATTCGCTGGCGCTCGTGCCGCTCGGGTCCCCCGGGGTGCAGATCGTTCGCATGCTGCCCTGCCTCGGCGAGTTCGATCCGCCGGCGGGGCACGGCGAGGTCGAGTTCGACCGCGTCCGCGTGCCGCGCGCCAATCTGATCGGCGAGCCCGGCCAGGGCTTCGCCATCGCCCAGGGACGCCTCGGGCCGGGGCGGGTGCATCACTGCATGCGCGCCATCGGCGCGGCGGAGCGGGCGCTCGGCTTGATGGTCCGCAGGAGCCGCGAGCGCAGCGCCTTCGGGCGGCCCCTGGCCGATCTCGGCGGCAATCGTGAGCGCATCGGCGAGCTGCGGATCGCCATCGACGGCGCGCGCCTGCAGGTGCTGCACGCCGCCTGGCGGCTCGACCAGGCGGGCTCCCGCGGGGCACGGGCCGAGATTTCGGCCATCAAGGTCGTCGTCCCCGCCGTGCTGCAACGGGTCGCCGACGAGGCGATCCAGATATTCGGCGGCGCCGGCCTGACCAACGATCTGCCGCTCACCGCCTGCTTCGCCATGGCGCGCGCCCTGCGCATCGCCGACGGCCCCGATGCGGTGCACCGCGACCTGATCGCGAAGCTCGAGCTGCGCAAGTACGATCCGCCCGCCGCGGGTCCTGCGAAGATCTGAGAGCGCCGCCCGTGGCGACCCGCGAGACCCGCGCCGCGCGTGGCGACGGCGACCTCGACGCCGCCGCGGTGGCGCGCGTCGATGCCTGGCTGCAGAACCGGGTTCCCGCCCTCGCCGGCAGCCCGCTTCCCGAGGTCACTCGCTACCCTGGCGGTGCCTCGAACTGGACCTACCGCCTGCGCTACCCCCGGTTGGACCTCGTGCTGCGGCGGCCGCCGGCGGGCACCAAGCCCAAGTCCGGCCACGACATGGCGCGCGAGTCGCAGATCCTCGACCGGCTGGCGCCGCACTATCCGCTGGTGCCCGAAACGCTCGCCTACTGCGCCGACCCGGCGGTCCTGAGCGGCGACTTCTACGTCATGCGCCGCATCGACGGGATCATCCTGCGGCGCGATTCGCCGCCCGACCTCCGCCTCTCGCGCGATGCCACCCGCCGCCTGTGCTCGAACTTCATCGACGCGCTGGTCGCGCTCCACCGCATCGATCCGCAGGCCGCCGGGCTCGGCGAGCTCGGCCGCGGCGGCGGCTACGCGACGCGCCAGGTCGCCGGCTGGATCGATCGCTACCGCAAGGCGCGCACCGGCAACGTCCCGCGCGCCGAGAGCCTGATGGCCTGGCTAGAGCGCCAAGCCCCGGCGGACGTCGGCAGTTGCGTCATCCACAACGACTTCCGCTTCGACAATGTCGTCCTCGACCGGGAGGACCCGACGCACATCGTCGGCGTGCTCGACTGGGAGATGGCGACGGTCGGCGACCCGCTGATGGACCTCGCTGGCGCCCTCGCCTACTGGGTCGAAGCCGGCGACGACCCGCTCTTCCGCGCCCTGCGCCGCCAGCCGACCCACCTGCCCGGAATGCTCACCCGGCGCGAGGTCGTGACGACCTACTGCCAGAGAGCGGGACGGCCGGAGATCTCGACCCAAGACTGGACTTTCTACGAGCTCTTCGGTCTCTTCCGTCTCGCCGCGATCGCGCAGCAGATCTACCTGCGTTACCACCGCAAGGAGACGCGCAATCCGGCCTTCAAGCACTTCTGGCTCTATGTCCACTACCTTCTCTGGCGCTGCAACCGGATCCTCCGGCGGAGCGGAGCGTGAGCGCCGCGAGCCCACCTCGGCCGCGCCGCGCGGACGGAAAAGAAAAAGCTCCAGTAAAGGAAAACCTGGTCAACCTGGCGCTGTATGAAGCCGGCTGGTTCGCCTGTGTCCTCGGCGCCGCCCGGGGCCACGGCGGCGCGGGCGCCGCCGTGGCTGGGGGCCTGCTCCTGATTCACCTTGCCCTCGCCAGGGACAGGAGCGGCGAAGCCAGACTCGCCGCCGCTTGCGGAGCCCTCGGCTTCGTTCTGGACAGCGCACAATCGCTGGCAGGCCGCCTTTCCTTTACCGGTCCTTTTTTCGCCTCACAAGCGGCGCTCGCTCCGGTCTGGGCGCTGGCGCTGTGGCTGCAGCTTGGGACGACACTTCGCTTCTCGCTGGGTTGGTTGTCGCAGCGCTATCTTCTGGCCGCCGCCCTGGGCGCGGCGGGAGGTCCAGCCGCGTTTCTCGCCGGCGAGCGGCTCGGCGCGGCGACCTGGGGAGAGCCCCGCTGGCTGACGGCGCTGTCGCTCGCGGTCGTCTGGGGCCTGGCGACGCCCGCTCTCGTCTACGCCGCCGACCGGATCGGCGCCGGGCGGCCGACCGGCTATCGCGGACTCGGTTGAGGCGTCCTCAGCCGGCCGCCGCTGCGGGCGCGTGGCGGTGCTCCGGCCGCAGCAGCACCTGCCAGAGCGGCGCGCCGGCCGGTAGGCCCCACAGGCAGGCAAGGACGTAGACCGACATCGCGATGTTGCCGAGGTAAAGAATGGCGAGCAGCCAGACGATGCGCCCGATCCAGCCGTCCTCGCGGTAGGCTCCGTCCTTAATGAGCGGCATAGACGGCCTCCTTGAAGGGCTTGGCGCCGAGCCGCCGGTAGGCCGCGAGGAAGGTCTCGCCCTGCTGACGCAGCTGCAGATAGGTGTCGACGAGCCGCTCGATCGCCGCGCCGACTTCCTCGGCCGAGAAGCCGGGTCCCATGATCTGGCCGATCGCCGAGTGGTCGTC
>JBGARM010000082.1:0-9820 GCA_044230215.1 Thermoanaerobaculia bacterium
ACGGAAGCCGCACGCTCTACACCATGACGTCGAGCAACGAGCGAAACGTGCGCAATCTCGACGTCGAACAGGCCAATCTCACCATCGACAACCGGGTGAACCAGTACGGCGTCGCCGAGCCGAGCATCGCGCGCCAGGGCGTCGAAGGCGACCGCATCGTCGTCCAGCTGCCCGGCGTCGACGATCCGGACCGCGTCAAGCGGCTGATCAAGAGCACCGCCTTCCTCGAGTTCCGGCTGACCGAGTATCCGCCCGCCGGCGGCTCGGGTGTGGCCTCGCGCGACGAGATTCTGAGCCGCTACGGCGGCCGGCTTCCGGCCGACGTCGAGATCTTCTCGCAGGACAAGCGCGACGATCAGGGCCGGGTTCTGGGGACGAGCTACTACGCGGTGCAGTCGCGGCGCGTGATCACCGGCCGCGATCTGAAGTCGGCCAACATGTCCACCGGGCAGTTCAACCAGCCGGTGGTGGCCTTCCACCTCACCGCCGACGGCGCCCGCATGTTCGGCGACGCGACCGGCGCCAACGTCGGCCGGGGACTGGCGATCATTCTCGACAACCGCATCGTCTCGGCGCCGGTGATCAACTCGCGCATCACGGACTCCGGCATCATCGAGGGCAACTTCACGCAGCAGGAGGTGCAGGATCTCGTGACGACGCTGCGCTCGGGCGCGCTGCCGGCCGGCATCACCTATCTCGAGGACCGCACCGTCGGACCGTCGCTCGGGCAGGACTCGATCGACGCCAGCACCAAGGCGGGGCTCTACAGCCTGATCGGCGTCGTCCTGACGATGCTCATCGTCTACCGTTTCGCCGGCGTCAACGCCCTCGTCGCCCTGGCGCTCAACACCCTGTTGCTGTTCGGTGCGCTGGCCTATTTCGGCGCCACCCTGACGCTCCCCGGCATCGCCGGCATCGTGCTCTCGATCGCCATGGCGGTCGACGCCAACGTCCTCATCTTCGAGCGCATCAAGGAGGAGATGAAGGTCGGCAAGACGGTGCGCGCGGCGATCGACGCCGGCTTCAGCAACGCCCTGTCGTCGATCATGGACGCCAACATCACCACCCTGATCGCCGCCCTGTTTCTCTTCCAGTTCGGCACCGGCCCGATCCGCGGCTTCGCGGTGACCCTGTCGGTGGGCATCCTCGGCACCCTCTTCTGCGCCATCTTCGTCAGCCGCTTCCTGTTCGACCTCGTGTACACGCCGGCCCGCAAGTCGCAGTCGATCTCGATCTAGACCTACCCGCCCGGAACCGCAGACAGGAGCCAGGGAATGGACTTTCTCCGCAATACCAACATCGACTTCATGAAGTATCGGAAGTTCTGGATCAGCTTCTCGTTCCTGGTCATGGTGATCGGCGCGATCGCGGTCTTCTTCCTCGGCAAGCTGAACATGGGCATCGACTTCGTCGGCGGCACGCAGCTGACCCTGAAGTTCGCCAGCGAGCCGAACGTCCCCGAGATCCGCGAGATTCTCGGCAACGCCGGGCTGAAGGAGAGCCAGATTCAGCGCTTCGGCAAGCCGGGCGAGGGCGAGATTCTGGTCCGCACGCCGATCCTCGAGGGCACCGAGGAGGGCGCCGCGACGCAGATCCTGACGGCGCTCTCGAAGCACTACAACCAGGCCGCCGCGGACAGCGATCTCAACCAGATCGGCACCGGCACGATCTCCCAGATGCTGGCGGCGGCCAATCCGGACGGCGTCACCGGCGAGCCGGAAGCGATCTCGGCGCACTACACGGCGGTCGCCGAGTCGCTGATGGCGGTGCGCAAGCACTCGGCGATCTTCCGCTCCTGGGACGAGGTCGCGGCCGTTCCCGGCCTCACCGGCAAGTCGCTCGCCGCGCTCAAGGCGAGCGCCTCGATCGGCAAGTTCTCGCCGCTCGCGACCGAGAACGTCGGACCGCAGGTCGGCAAGGAGCTCCGCCAGCGCGGCTTCCTCGCCGTCATCGGCGCTCTCATCGGCATGCTGGTCTACATCTGGATCCGCTTCGAGCTCCTGTTCGGCGTCGGCGCGACGATGGCGAGCCTGCACGACGTCCTCATCACCCTCGGTCTCTACGCCTTCATGGGCTACGAGTTCAACCTGACGACGATCGCCGCCTTCCTGACGCTGATCGGCTACTCGGTGAACGACACCGTGGTGACTTTCGACCGGGTGCGCGAGAACAGGAGCAAGCACCGCGGCCGGGATCTGTTGAAGATCATCAACGACAGCCAGAACCAGATGCTCTCGCGGACATTGCTCACCGGCGGCACGACGCTCTTCGCGTCGCTGATGCTCTTCCTGTTCGGCGGCGACGTCATTCACGGCTTCGCGTTCATCATGTTCGTCGGCATCATCGTCGGCACCTACTCGTCGATCTACATTGCCAGTCCGTTCGCGCTGCTCTGGGAGGAGTACTTCGGCTCGGGCCGCAAGAAGAAGGGCAAGGGCGAGGCGAAGTCCGCGGCGCGCGCGGCGGCGGGCAAGACGCGCTGAGCCCTGCTCGCCCGCGCTTTCGGGAGCAGACCCTATAATTCGTGGTCAGGCCGCGTCCGCGCGGCCCATCCACTTCGATGTCCGACCCTCGCAAGCGGCCGCCCGCGCCGCCCGTCCCGCCGCCCAGGCCGCCGACGGCGGCGGACCTCGCCCGCCGGCTGGCCGACAACGGCCGGCTCGTCGACCGCGACTACCTCGAGCGCGTCTTCCGCTTCTCGGCGGAGATGCACAAGGATCAGGTGCGCCGCTCCGGCGAACCGTACATGACCCATCCGGCGAGCGTCGCCTGGCTGCTCGCCGACCTGCGTTTCGATCAGACCTGCGTCGCGGTCGGCCTCCTCCACGACGTGCTCGAGGACACGCTGACCACGCCCGAGGCGCTCGAGAAGGAGTTCGGCGCCGAGATCGCCGAGCTCGTCGACGGCGTGACGAAGATCGGCCGGCACTCCTACGTGCGCAAGGACGAGGCGCAGGCGGAGACGTTCCGCAAGATGATCCTGGCTTCGGCCAAGGACGTCCGCGTTATTCTGGTCAAGCTCGCCGACCGGCTGCACAACATGATGACCCTCGACGCGATGGCGCCGGAAGCCCGGCGCCGGATCTCCCAGGAGACGCTCGAGATCTACGCGCCGCTCGCCAACCGGCTCGGCATGGCGCGGGTCAAAGGGGATCTCGAGGACCTCGCCTTCTACTATCTCTACCCGTTGCAGTTCGCCTCGCTCAAGACCAGCCTCGACGAGAAGCTGAAGGTCGGGCGCGGCACGATCGAGAAGCTCCGCGAGCGCCTGGTCTCCAGTCTGGCGGAGGCCGGAGTCGAGGTCGAGATCAACTTCCGGGTCAAGCGCTACTACTCGATCTACCAGAAGCTCCGCCGGCAGCAGATCGACATCTCGGAGCTCTACGACTACCTCGCCTTCCGCATCGTGACGACGAATCTGCGCGACACCTACGCCGCGCTCGGCGTGGTCCACCAGAACTGGCGCCCGATACCGGGGCGGTTCAAGGACTACATCGCGATGCCCAAGCCGAACCTCTACCAGTCCCTGCACACGACGCTGCTGGGGCCGGCCGGGCAGCCGTTCGAGGTGCAGATCCGCACCCGGGAGATGGACCTGATCGCCGAAGAGGGCATCGCCGCCCACTGGCGCTACAAGGAGGGGAAGCTCTCCTCCGAGGGCGTCGACAAGAGCGTCCTCTGGCTGCGCCAGCTGCTCGAGTTCCAGACCGACGTCAGCGACCCGCGCCATTTCCTCTCCGGCCTGAAGCTCGATCTCTACCAGGACGAGGTCTACGTCTTCTCACCGAAGGGCGACGTGCTCGCTTTCCCGCGCGACGCGATGCCGCTCGACTTCGCCTACCGGATCCACACCGATCTCGGGCATCGCTGCACCGGAGCGCGGGTCAACGGCCGCCTGGTGCCCCTGCGCACGCCGCTGAAGACCGGCGACATCATCGAGATTCTCACCAGCCCGAGCCGCGTGCCCAGCCGGGACTGGCTCTCGCTCGTCGTCACGTCGCGCGCCAAGCACAAGATCCGCCATTGGCTCAACACCCAGCAGACCGCGCAGGCGACCGACCTCGGGCAGCGCATGCTCGAGCGCGAGTTGCGCCGCTACCGGCTGAGCCCCAAGAAGGTGCTCGACAGCCCCGAGTTCCGCCAGCTCATGGCGGCCGAAGGCCTCTCCCGGCCGGAGGACCTCTACGGCCGGCTGGGCTACGGCAAGGCGACCGTGGCGCAGGTCATGGCGTACCTGCTGCCGGAGGACAAGCTCGCCGAGCCGCCGAAACCGCCTGGGGCGATCCGCAAGGCGATCGACCGCGTGCTGACGGGAGGCGGTCACGGTCCGATCGCAGTGCGGGGATACGGCGACCTCCTGGCGGTGCCGGCCAAGTGCTGCCGGCCGGTGCCGGGGGACGAGATCGTCGGTTACATCACCCGCGGCCGGGGCGTATCGGTGCACGCGGTCGACTGTCCGAACGTGAAGAATCTGCTCTACAACGCCGAGCGCGAGATCGAGGTTGCCTGGGCGAGCCAGGAGAAGGGTCTCTATCCGATCTCGCTGCTCATCGAGACCGAGGACAAGCCCGGCATGCTCGCCCGGCTCACCGAGGCGATCGCGCGGTTCGACGCCAATATCCGGCAGATCGAAGCCGACACGGCCCGGCCCGGGCGGGGATCGATCGAGGTCGTGATCGAGGTTTCCAATCGCGCCCACTTCGAGCGCATCCGGCAGGCGGTGGGGAATCTCCCGGGAGTGCTCGAGGTCACGCGCCGGATGGCGGGCACGACGAAAGCCGGCGAAGACCTATTCTGAAGCAGAGCGGGCTCCCGTCTCCGCGTGGAGAGGGAGCCCGATTCCGGTCCGGGTTGCGGCTTCGGGGCCGCGCGCCTTCGGTTCAGTGCTTGGCGGCGGTTGCTGCGGGCTTTTCGGCGGCGACGTAGGTGCGGACCGGCGGGCGCTGCACCTTGCCGCTGCGGATGCACCGCGCGCAGACGCGCACGCGCTTGACGGTGCCTTCGATCAGCGCCTTGATGGAGCGCAAATTCGGCTCCCAGGTGCGCGACGTGACGTTATGTGCGTGGCTGACCTTGCGGCCGGTCGTCGTTCCCTTGCCGCAGATCTCGCATTGTTTGGCCATCTCGAAACTCCCTGTCTTGTTCGGGGAAAAAATCCGGCGTAACCGGGTCATTCTAGGCGAAGGCCGGGCAGCTCCGCAAGACGCTCCCGACCCCGGCGTCGCGGGACAACGGTTGGACGGCTGCCGGAGGTTGTGAACTGCTGCACATGCCGCTGTGCAGCGATTTCGCCAACCCCTTGACAGGGCGGGAGGTTACTGTTACCTTGCCTTCAAGTTTTCGGAGTGAACGCGGTTGCTGCGCCAGCTGGCAAGGGGGTAGAAGACGCCGTGCTGTTCTCACGCTCGAAGGGACTCGTAGGGCTCGACATCGGCAGCTCGGCGATGAAGCTCGTCGAGCTCAAGGAGCGCAAAGGGGAGTACTCCCTGCAGCGGCTCGGCATCGAGCCCCTTTCGCCCGAAGCTATCGTCGATGGCTCGATCATGGACTCGTCCCTGGTCGTCGACGCCATCCACAAGTTGAACGACGCCACCGGCGCCACCCTCCCGAGCTATGCCACCTCGCTCTCGGGTCACTCGGTGATCATCAAGAAGATCCAGATGCCGGCGATGCCGGCCGAGGACCTCTCCGAGCAGATCCAGTGGGAGGCCGAGCAGTACATTCCCTTCGACATCAACGACGTGCGTCTCGACTACGTCGTTCTGTCCGAAGGCGAAGCCGGCCGGGAGAACATGGAGGTCCTGCTGGTGGCGGTGAAGCGGGACAAGGTCAACGACTACGTCTCGGTCATCAGCCAGGCGGGGAAGGTGCCCGTCCTGGTGGATGTCGACGCTTTCGCGCTCCAGAACGCCTACGAAGCGAACTACGACCTCGACCCGCTCAAGGTCGTGGCGCTCGTCAACATGGGCGCGAGCGTGACCAACATCAACATCCTGGCGCGCGGACAGACCTCCTTCTGGCGCGACATCTCCTTCGGCGGCAATCAGTTCACGGAGGCGCTGCAGCGCGAGTTCAATCTCTCGTTCGATCAGGCGGAACGCCTGAAGCGCGGCCAGGCCGTGGACCGCTACGGCGCCAATGACGCCCGTCCGGTGCTCGACGGCGTCTCGGCAGAGATGGCCTCCGAGATCCAGAAAACGTTCGATTTCTTCGCCGCCACCTCCTCGGAGGGGCCGGTGGACGAAATCGTTCTCTCCGGCGGGTGCGCCCTGACGCCGAATCTCCAGCAGGTGCTGCGCGAACGCTTCGGCGTGCCGATCGAAGTTCTCGATCCGCTCCGGCGTGTCCACTTCCGCGAGGCCGACTTCGACCGCGACTGGTTGAAGTCGATTTCGCCCATGCTCGCCGTCGCCGTTGGCCTGGCGATCCGGAAGATGGGGGGCTAGTCGAGATGATCAAGATCAATCTTCTCGCCGAAGGCAAGCGCCCCGTCGTCGCGCGCAAGTCGAAGTCGGCGCTGGGCGGCGGCGGTGGCGGCGGTCCCCGGGAGCTCGGCAACGTCCTGCTCATCGCCGGCATCGTTCTCGGGCTCGTTCTGGGCGGCGGCTGGTACCTGTGGACGCAGAACAAGCTGAATCAGAAGGTGAAGGAAGTGCAGGCGGCGCAGAAGGAAGTCGAAGCGCTCAAGCAGGTGATTCAGGAAGTCGAGGATTACAAGATCAAGAAGGCCGAGCTCGAGCGCAAGATCGACGTCATCAACGGCCTGAAGGCGAACCAGCGGGGCCCCGTCCAGATCATGGATCAGGTTTCGCGCGCCCTGCCCGAGCTGCTCTGGCTGAACAACCTGGAAGTGACGCCGACGACCATCGACATCAGGGGCTCGGCGTTCAACATGTCGGCGGTGGCGAACTTCATCGACAATCTCGACAAGGTGGATGAATTCGCCGAACCGATCCTGAATGACGCCACCCAGAAGACCGCTGGCGCCACGCGTCTCGAGGTCTACGACTTCAGGGTCAATCTCGGCTACTCCTTCAAGAAGGTCCAGGCACCGACCCTGACCACCGATGCGGCTGCGGCCAAGGGTCTGGCCGGCGCGGTCCCGGCGGCTCCGGGCGGCGCGGCCCCCGGCGTCAAGGCGGCCGGCGAACAACCGAAGCGGGCGGAGTAAGAGACGATGGCGATCCAGACCGGTCTCGAAGGCAAGCCCTGGTACGTAGGCGCAGGCGCGGGGGCCGCCGTTGCGGCACTGCTCGTCGCCGCGTCCTGGTACCTGCTCGTGACTCCGCGCAACAAGGAGATCGAAGCCAAGACGAAGCAACTGGACGCGCTCCAGATTCAGATCAACGAAGGCCGGGCCGCCAAGCAGAAGCTTCCCCAGTTCCGGGAGGAGGTCCGGCGACTCGAGCTCGAGCTCGAAAAGCTCCTGCGCATCCTGCCGGCGCGGCGCAACACGCCGGAGTTGCTGCGGCGAATCCGCCAGTTGACCGAGCAGGGCAGCTTCGATCTGCTGCGCTTCACTCCCGGCAACTTCACCGATCGCGACTTCTACAGCGAGTGGCCGATCGCCATCCGCCTCAACGGCAGCTACCACAACCTAGCGCTCTTCTTCGATCGCGTCGGGAGGTTCTCCCGGATCGTCAACATCGAAAACCTGAAGATCACGGCGCTGCCGAACAGTCTCAAAGGTCAGTCGATCACCGCTTCGTTCACCGCCAAGACCTTCATCTACCGCGAGGCGCCGCCTCCGGAGCCGGTGACGAACAAGAAGGGCGGCAAGGCCGCGCCGAAGCCGGGTGGGGGCAACTGATGCGCATCCTGAACCCATTCATCCTGACGGCGATCGCGCTGGCGGTCTTCGCCGCCGTTCCTCCCCTCGGCGCGCAGGCCGCGGGCGCTCCGGCGCCCCCTCCGACCGCGCCGGTCGCAGGTGCCGCAGCTGCACCGGACTCGCCGGAAGCGACGACGAGCGTCGACGACATTCTGGCCGGCGAAGAGGACGTGCTCGCAGGTACGACCTATACCTACGATCCGGGCAGCCGGCGCGACCCGTTCCGCTCCCTGCTCGAAGCCAAGAACAAGACCGAGCGCAAGGGAGCGCTGCCCGAGGGCATCCCGGGCCTCCTGATCGAGGAGATCGATCTCACCGGAATCTTCCGGACCTCGCGCGGTTTCGTGGCGCAGGTTCTGGCATCGAACAAGGAAAAGAGTTACCTCATTCGTGAAGGCGACCAGCTCTACGACGGCGACGTCGTGAGCATCACGCAGCAAGAGGTCGTCTTCAAGCAAATCGTCAGCGACCCGACGGTGATCAAGCCGTTTCGGGAAGTGATCAAGAAGCTCAGCCCGTAGTCCAACCTTTTTCTTCAGGCAGGACTACGCGATGGAGGCGAGCGACATGGGAGACGTGGTGAACAGCATGAAAAGGGCACTCAGGAACGGGAAGGCTTGGACCTTGGTTCTTGCGGCTGCGACGATCTGGAGCGGCTCTGTCGCCGCGACTCCCGAGAGCGTGGCGCAGTCGTCCGAACCGGTTCCGCCAGCGGCGGCTCCCGCATCCCTGCCGGCCACGATTTCCCGGCTCGCCGTCATGGAGGGCGCGCCCGGAACCCGGATCGAGCTCGTGGCCGACAGCGCGCTGGTGTGGACGACCTACCGCGACGCGGACGGGGCGCTGGTCATCGAGTTGCCCAACACCAGGCCGCTCGAATCCGTCCACGCCGCGAACCCGCCCGCCGGACTGGTGTCGTCGGTCGCCGTTGCGGTCGACGAGACCAGCGACAGGCCGCTCACCCGGCTCACCGTCCGAACCCGGCAGGAGGCCGAGCACACGCTCGTCGCTGGTCCGAACAGTCTGCACATCGACCTGAATCCGGCCGGGGTAGCGCGCGTTCCGACCGCGTTCGAGACGGTGGCCGCTGCCGACGTCCCGCCGGCCGCAGAGACCGCCGCTCCCGCGCCAGCCGCCGCTCCGACAGTCCCGGCTGCTCCGGTTGCCAGTCTCGCCGCCCTGGGCACGCCGGATCGCCCGTATGTCGCGCCGCCGCCCACCGGGCCCCTGGGCTCGCTTCTCGGCAGCGTCGAGGTCGTCGAAGAGGGCGCCAGCACGGTCGTTCGTATCGCCGGCAACGGCGAGTTCGCCTATTCGACGTTCCAGCTGGCGAATCCCGATCGCTTCGTCATCGATCTCGATGGCGTCGTCAACCAGAGCGCGCGCAGCAGCGCGCCCCTCGACGGCGAGATCCTCGCGCGCATCCGGGTCTCGCAGTTCAGGAAGAGTCCCGAGGCCGTCTCCCGCGTCGTCTTCGACCTGCGCCAGACCGTGCCGCCGACCATCGAGCGCGGCCCTGAAGGGCTCGTCGTTCGCTTCGGTGCCGCCGCTCCGGCCGCTGCCGGATCCACCCTGGCCGCGGTCCAGCCGCAGCCCGAGCCGGCCGTCGAGCCCGTCGCGCCGGGGCCGGTCGTCGCGCGGCCGGCCGCTGCGCCGCAGGTCCCCGTCGGCCGGCCGCTGCCAGCGAGCGGCTCCCGCCGCCAGCGTCCCCCGGGCCTGGCGCGACCGCGAGGACCGCCTCTGACCCCGTCACCGCGGCGAGTCCGCGGCCGCCTTCACCTCGTTTCGCGGCCATCACGGGGGATCGCCCGACCCGCCGCGGCTGTGTCTCGGGATGTCGCACATGGCGACGCGCCGCGGGTCCGGGAGCGAGCCGCCGGTCGCCAGCCGCGAATCGGCTTTTGCATGCGCCGCCCCGGTGCTACACCGGGGCACCCGTGGACCTCTACCGGCACCCACTCGCGGCCGCCCTAGCCCCGCACCAGCACC
>JBGARM010000083.1:0-9712 GCA_044230215.1 Thermoanaerobaculia bacterium
GTTATCGAGCCACTCGACGACCCACGGAAAACTCTCGTCCTGCAGCCGGTACCGGTCGGCAAAGGTGATTCCCGGTACCCAGGCGATGGTGCCCTCCACCACGAGGAGCGGCAAGCTATCGCGCTCCGCACGCGGCACCTTGTGATCGATCAACAGTTCCTTCAGCCGGCGCATTCCAGGCGCCCCCAGGGAGCGGATGCGATCCCCGTGCCGACGGTTGCGAATCTCCACCCGGATCGGGCCTGCCGCCCCCCCGCCTTCGGGCAATGCCAATGCAGCGCGCCGGCGCTCGCCGGAACGCATCCACGATGCGACAGGCTGTCGGGAAAGCCGGATTCGGCCGCAGACCTCCGGAATTTCGACCTCTCCCGGCCCGTCCAGAATATATGAAAAGTCCATCCTTTCGGGCGGCGGGGGAGCGAGCCACAGAAAGCCGCCGGAGGCCTTCCAGAAGAGGCCGTCCCCGCCCCCTGCGGGCGACTCCAGTTCCCCTTGCGGCACCGCCGCCAGCTGACGGAGAAGCTCCCGCTTCGACCGGGTCGACCCCGGCCGGACCAGCCCTGCCTGGCGCTCGAGAATACCGAGGGCGAAAAGAGGCAAAGGCTCCAGTAAAGAAAGGAGCGCTGCGATCTCGAGACGCGGTTGCGAGCCCCCGCCTTCCTTTACCAGCAGCTTTTCGAGTCGCTGATCGAGAACGCTGCGGGCGTGCTCCGCCGCCGTAGCCACTGCGGCGACGTCCGCGCCCAGGCCGGGCTCCTGGCGCGCGAGAAACGGCCAAAGGCGGTGGCGAACGCGATTGCGTTCCATCGTCAGATCGAAGTTGGTTGGATCGGCGAGAGGGACGATTCCCCTGGCCGCGACGAATGCGTCCAGGGTCGAGCGCTCGACGTCGAGCAGTGGTCGCAGGATCGCACCCCGGCGGCGATGAATGCCCTGCAGGCCGGCAATGCCGCTGCCGCCGGCGATGCGCAGCAGGACGGTCTCGATCTGGTCGTCGCGGTGGTGGGCGGTGAGGATCCGGTCGGCGCCGATCCGGCGGCGGAACGCCTCGAGCGCGGCGTAGCGCACCCGGCGCGCCGCCGCTTCGGTGCCCTCGCGGCGAAGCGCCGCCGGCGACAGTTCGTGGCGTTCGCCGGTGAACGGCAGACCGATTCTCGCGGCGAGCGCCGCCGCCGCGGCGGCGCGCTCGCCCGAGCCGGCGTCGAGCCCGTGATCGACGTGAAAGAGACGGACTTCGAGCCCGTGGCGCGGAGCCGCTTCCGCCAGGGCGAGCGCCAGCGCGGTCGAGTCGCCGCCGCCGGAGAAGGCGACGACCCAGGGTCCGCGGGCGCCGGCGGCGAGCTCCGCCGCCAGGCAGGCCTCGACGGCGGCGGGAACCGGGGAGGTGGGCTGCCGCACGGAGGCGACCGGCGAACCTGCGGTCATCAGTTCATCCTACGCCGCGCCCGGCCGGGCTGCCGGAGGGGGCCGGCCGGGTGGGTGCTAGGCTGGCTCCCTTGCAAGACGGCCTACTGCCAGAGCGGTCCCGCGGCGCGTTCCTGCGCCGGCACTCCCTGCCCGCCGTCGCGGCGACGGCCGCGGTGCTCACGCTCCTCGGGACCCTCCTGCTCGCCGCGGGGATCCGCACCGTCCAGGCGCTGCCGCACTATTTCTGGCCCATCGTTTCCCGGTTCCGGCCCGACTTCGTCGTCGTCGGCCTGACGCTGCTCGTCGCGGGCGCCGGCGCCGTCTGGGCGCTCGACTCGCGCCGAAGCGCGCGCCGGCGGGTGACGGGCGCGGTGGTCGCCTTCCTGGCGCTCGAGTACGGCATGGCTTTCGCCGAGGGGCGGGGCGTCGAAGGCCTGCGGGATCGAGCTCTGCTCTCCGGTCACGCCGAGTTCGCCGTCACCGCGAGCCGGCCGGAGAGCTGGTGGACGGTGCTGCGCGACTACGAGAGCTACGTGCAGAGCGCCGACCTGCCTTACGCGCGCTCCAAGCCCCCGGGGCAGCTCCTCCTCTACGCCGGCGCCGGCAAGATCGCGCACTGGGTCATGCCGCGCCTGTGGAACTCGCCGCCGGCCCGGCCGGAGCTCGTTCGCAGCGCACGCCACCTCGAGCTGGTCAACTTCCTGACCCTCTTTTTGCCGCTCCTCGCCTCCCTGACCCTCTGGCCGCTCTTCCGCCTGGGCGAGATCTTCGGCGGCAAGGAGGTCGGGGTTTACGCCGCGCTTCTCTTTGCGTTCGTCCCCCAGGTGGTGCTCGTCCAGCTCCACTTCGACCAGGCGCTGTATCCGCTCCTCGCGACGATGCAGGCGTTGCTCACGGTTCGCGCCTTCACTGCGCCGGCTCGTCGACTGGCGTGGGCGGCGGCGGCGGGGGCGACCCACTGGCTGGCCTGCTTCGTCTCCTTCTCGCTGCTCCCGGCGGTCGCTTTCTCTGTCGTTCTGGCGCTGAGCGTCGCCCTCCCCGGGAAGGCTCCGAACCGGCGTGAGCTCCTGGCCGCCCTCGGGGTCCTGACGGGCACCGTGGGGCTCCTGGCGGCGAGCTTCTATGGCGCCTTCGACTACAACCCGGTCATCGCCTACCGGCGCGCGCTCGCTCACCACATCGGATTCAAGCGCTGGACCGACGCCATGCGCTGGGAGTGCGCCGGACTCGGCTTCGCCGAGCTCTTCTACTGGGCCGGCGCCGGGCTCGGGCTGCTGTTTCTCGTGGGTGTGACGCGCGCCCTCTGGCGAGGCCGCCGCGGGCACCTCGACACGCCCGCCTGGGCGGCGCTCGGCGTCCTCGCGGTCCTGCTGGCGACCGCCCTGATGGGGCGAACCGTCGGCGAGTTCGCGCGGCTGTGGCTCTTCATGATCCCGTCCGTCGCGCTCGTGGCGGCGATGACGCTGCAGCTCTGCGGTCCGCCGAGGAGGTGGCTCCTCGCCGCGCTGCTCGCCTGTCAGGCGACCTGGATCGTGAGCCTCAAGCTGCTGCAGGACTTCTGGTGAAGCGGAGATCGGCGGGCACAGCAACCGCCGAGCTCTACCCGCAGGGGGCGCCGACGACCGCGCTCCAGCCGCAGGGATCGCCGAGCTCGAATCCTCCCCAGAACATGCTCGAGCGGATTCGGCGGGCGGCGAGGCTGTGTCCCGAGCCGCCGTGGCCAAAGCTGTTCCAGGACACGATGAAGTCGCCGGCGTTCCCGACTGCGACCTCGGGCGCTCGCTGGTCGCCGGTGGTATACGAGTTCACCTGGAACTCGCTGCCGATACGACTGCCGTCGGCGGCGAACCGCTGAGCGAAAATGCCGGAGCCGGAGCCGTCCTGGTCGCTGCTCTCCCAGACGACGACGAAGTTCCCCTTGCGGTCGACAGCGAGGTCCGGCCCTCCATGCGCGTTGACGGTATCGGTGCTCGCCACGATCGGGTCGCTCAGCGGATTCAGCTCCCGGTCGAAAGGCTGAACGCGAATGTCGACTGGGCCCGCAGCTGGGTAAGAAAAAGACGTCCAGGCGACGACGAAGCTGCCGCCTTCGTTCGAAGCGACGCGCGCCGGGGGGTAGGAATAGAGCTGATTCGATGGGCTGTCGACGCTGACGGCAGTGGCCTGTTGGCTTCCTGCGGTGTACCGGCTCACCGCTGCGTCGGAGACGTTGTACTGGCCCTGATAGGAGCTGATCGCGGCGTCGGTGACGACGAACTCGCTTTCGCCGGTCATCGCGATATCGTCCGCGTAGTTGCTCGCGAAGAGCCACGAGTAGCTGACCGGAAAGTCCAGCTCGGTGGGCGTTCCATCGGCCGCGAACCGCCGAGCCATGGTGCACCCGAAGACCCCGCAGCCTACGCCATAGGCTTTCCAGAGACAGGCCATCGTGCCGCTGTCGTTCGCGCTGACCGCGATCGGCCGCAAGAACACGTTCGAATTGGAGTTCAAGCCGAATTCGCCTCCGAGAGGTGCGCCGGAAACGTCGAATCGTCGCCCTACCCCCCTGCCGGAGTCGTTCCACACAACCACGAAGCGCCCGGAACCGTCGGTGTCGACCCGAGGGTAGTCCTGCCTACTGGTTGTGAGCTCGTTGACGACGAAATCGCTGCCCAGGGGAAGGTCCTGCGGGTCGTAGCGCCGCGCGACGATGTCCTCCTCGTCACCGTCTTCGCCGGTCTTCCAGACCACGATGAAACGGCCGGTGCGGTCGGCGGCGACGCCGCTTTGGAATGGCGCGCCCGTCGCCTTGTTGGCGATCTCGAGCTCCGGGCCCAGCAGCTGCGCTTCGAGCTGGCGCCCGACTTCGACCCCTGGGAGCGGAAGGAGGACGAGGAAACCGACGAGGAAGCGAGATCGCGCGCTCGTGGCCATGGAGAGCACTATACGCGCCCAAGGGCCCCGAGTAGCCGGGCCTCGGTCGCGACGCGGCCGCTGCCGCCGAAGCAGCCTCGCAGCGCCTGCCTGCCAACCTGGCCACGGTTCGACACGAGTGAATGGTGGCGGTGGGTGGGATCGAACCACCGACCTAGCGATTATGAGTCGCTCGCTCTAACCCCTGAGCTACACCGCCGTGAATCGCAACGGGGAACGGTAACGCGGGGCCGGGACCGGCCCCGCGTCGAGGGAGAGCGGATTATATGGGAAGGCGCGGCGATTTTCAGGCTTTGGCTTTGGCGTAGCGCTCGGCGACCTTGTCCCAGCGCACCGTGTTCCACCAGGCCTTCAGATAGTCGGCGCGGCGGTTCTGGTAGTGCAGGTAGTAGGCATGCTCCCAGACGTCCACCCCGAGAATCGGCGTCTTGCCTTCGGCCAACGGACTGTCCTGGTTCGGCCGGGCGATGACGTCGAGCTTGCCGTCGGCGACCACCAGCCAGCCCCAGCCGGAGCCGAACTGGCCCATGGCGGCGGCGTTGACCTTCTCCTGCAGAGCGGAGAGCGAGCCGAAGGCGCCGTTGATGTCGGCCGCCAGCGGGCCGATCGGCGCGCCGCCGCCGTCGGGGCCCATGATCTCCCAGAACAGCGAGTGGTTGGCGTGGCCGCCGCCGTGGTTCTTGACCGCCGTTTTGACGGCGTCCGGCACGTTGGCGAAGCCGCGCAGCAGGTCCTCGACCGCGAGCTTGGCGAGGGTCGGCTCGTTCGCCAGCGCCTTGTTCAGGTTGTCGACGTAGGCCTGATGGTGCTTGTCGTGGTGGATCTCCATCGTGCGCGCGTCGAGATGCGGCTCGAGGGCGTCGAAGGCGTAGGGCAGTTTGGGCAACTCGTACATGGTTGGTTCCTCCTCGGCGGCAGTATACTTCGCGGCAGTTTTCGCGAAGAGCGGTTTGAGACAGATCACCAGTGGCTATTGGACCAGGGGGTTCCTATGCGCACTAGCGTAATTTCCCGCATCGCCGCAGCTGTTTTCCTGCTGATCGCCCTGGCCTCCGCCGGCCTAGCGCAGACTACCGGCGGCATCGTCGGCCGGGTCACCGACGAGAACGGCGGCGGCCTGCCGGGGGTGACCGTCCAGGTGGAGAGCGCCGTGCTCCAGGGCTCGCGCGTCACCACCACCGATCAGGACGGCCACTACCGTCTGACGCTGCTGCCGCCCGGCGAGTACGTGCTCACCTTCCAGCTCGCCGGCTTCGGCCCCGAGCAGCAGAAGACGCCGGTCGGTCTCGACCGCGACACGACGGTGAACACCAATCTGCGTCCGTCGGAGGCCGAGGAGATCACCGTGGTGAGCGATTCGGCGGTGATCGACCTGCGCTCGACCGAGCTCGGCGTGAACCTCGATCAGAAGGCGATCGAGTCGCTGCCCACCGGCCGGAACTACAGCTCGATGGCGCAGTTCGTCCCCGGCGTCACCTCGGACGCCAACCCGGACAACAGCTCGCAGTCGACGATCTCGGTCTACGGCTCTTCCGGCGCCGAGAACACCTTCATCGTCGATGGAGTCAACACCACCGGCGTCGAGTACGGCTTCCAGGGCAAGGAGCTCAATTTCGAGTTCGTGCAGGCGATCGACATCAAGACCGGCGGCTACGAGGCGGAGTACGGCCGTTCGACCGGCGGTGTGGTGAACGTCATCACCAAGTCGGGCGGCAACGAATTCCGCGGCGACGTCTTCGGCTACTTCGACGACGACTCCCTCCAGGGCAGCCCCGATGCGATCGTTTCCACCTCCGGCACCGTCGACGGCTTCACCCGCCAGGACTTCGGCGCCGACCTCGGGGGCTACCTGGTCAAGGACCGCCTCTGGTTCTTCGCCGCCTACGACCAGGTGTCGAACACCACCAATACCATCCTGCCCGCCGGTCCCGCCGCCGGCCAGGTCGTCGAATCGACCAGCGACCGCGACCTTGCCTCCGGCAAGCTGACCTTCAACCTCACCGCCGGTCAGTCGCTCGTCGGCACCTTCTTCCAGGATCCGCGCGACGACGCCGGGGCGATCAACGACAACGACCACAAGCTGAACGGCGAGCCGTTGACCTACCTCGGGAAGCAGGCCTTCGGCGGCCAGGACTACGCGCTGCGCTACGACGGGATTCTCGGCGGCTCCTGGGTGCTTTCGGCCCAGATTTCGCGCCACGAGGAGGAGAACTCGATCGGTCCGGCCTCGGCGGCCGGCGACGTCGTCGAATTCCGCGACTCGGCGAACGACTCGTTCCAGACCGGCGGATTCGGTCTGATCCAGGAGAAGACCTTCACCCGCGACGCCTGGGGCGGCTCGGTCGCCAAGTACTTCGACCGCCACGACCTCAAGTTCGGCTTCGAGTTCGAGGAGGAGAAGGCCGACGTGCTGAAGCGCATGTCCGGCGGACAGCGGGTCGACATTCTCGAGAACCCCGCGGGCGGCCCGGCGATCTACAGCCACTTCTACTGGACGACGCCGCTCGCCACGATCGACAATGCGCCGACCTCGGCGCTCGTCGCTCCGGTGAAGCACGACAACACGGCGATCTACCTGCAGGACCGCTGGCAGGTGACGCCCGCCTTCGGCCTCAATCTCGGTGTGCGCTGGGACCGCCAGGAGATCTACGACCGCTTCGGGCGCAAGGTCATCGATCTCAAGGACGACTATGCGCCGCGCATCGGCTTCACCTGGGCCCCCGGCGCGGAGGGGCACTCCAAGCTCTACGGTTCCTTCGGCCAGTACTACGAGCAGATCCCGATGGATCTCGTCATCCGCTCGTTCGCCCAGGAACGTCAGGCGCGCATCTTCAACTACGACCCGTTGTCGACCTCGCCTGATGCCGCCGCCGAGGCCGACCTCGGCCGCGGTTCGGTGATCCTCGGCGGCTACACCGAGGAGGCCGATCCGAACATCAAGAACCAGTATCTCAACGAGTTCCTGCTCGGTTACGAGCGCGAGCTGATGCCGGACGTCGCCGTCGGCGCGCGGCTGATCTACCGCGACTACGGGCGGGTGATCGAGGACTTCGTCTGCAGCGATGCCTATGACTACTGCATCGGCAACCCCGGCGAAGGGATCATGAAGCGCATCTACACCTACGACGTTTCGACGACCTACCCGGCCCCCGAGGCCAAGCGCACCTACAAGGGCCTGCAGCTCGACGTTCACAAGCGCTTCTCGAGCAACTGGCAGGGCCTGGTGTCGTATGTCTATTCGAAGCTCGACGGCAACTACGACGGCGAGTACGCCCCGTTCACCAACGTCGGCGCCGACCCCAACATCTCGGCGGCCTACGACTACTACGACTTCTTCACCGACGGCCGCAACTTCGACCGCATCACCAACGACGGTCCGCTGTCCAACGACCGGCGGCACCAGTTCAAGTTCTCGGGCTACTACGTCACCGACTTCAAGCTCTCGATCGGCTTCTCGGGCTACTACCGCACCGGCACGCCGCTCACCAGGTACGGCTTCTCGGACGGCTACAACCGCTACGAGTTCTTCCTCGACAAGCGCGGCTCCGAAGGCCGGGCGCCGGACATCTACGAGGCCGATGTCCACCTCGGCTATCCGCTCGAAGTCGGCCCGGTGACGTTCAACTTCCTGCTCGACATCTTCAACGTCCTCGATGCGCAGAGACCGATCCTCGTCGACCAGCGCTGGGGTTTCCAGGAGGCCGACAACTTCACGCCGACACCGGTCAATCCCGGCTACGGCAAGGCGATCCTGCGCACACCGCCGACGACGGCGAGGGTGGGGGTCCGGCTGAGCTTTTGACCGCCGGTAGCCGCTGGCGTCGATTCAAGGGCCCCCTCGCGGGGGCCCTTTTGCTTGGCCTCGCGGGCCTGCTCGCCGGCTGCGAACGCCGAACCGTGTCTTCCGCAGGCGCCACGGCAGGCGCCGCCGCAGCGCCACGCTCGGTCCTTTTCGTCGGTCTCGACGGCGCCGACTGGCGTTTTCTCGAGCCGCTGATGGCCGTCGGGCGGATGCCCAATCTGGCGCGGCTCGAGCGCGAGGGGAGCGGGGGAGTGCTCGCGACCGAACAGCCGCCGCTCTCGCCGCTCCTGTGGACGACGATGATGACCGGGCGGTCGCCGCTCGAGCATCGCATTCTCGACTTCGTGCGCTTCCATCCCGCGACCGGTCGGCGCGAGCCGATCACCCGTGAGGAACGGGAAGTGCCGGCCGTCTGGAACATCGCTTCGGACTCGGGGCGGGAGGTCGCGGTCGTGGGGCTCTGGGCGACGTTCCCGGCGGACGAGATGAAAGGCTTGCTGGTAAGTAATGTGTTCTTGTCCGCCCGCGGGTCCGTCGAGCAAGCTCTTTCTCCGGCGAACGCAGCACCCTGGGCGGAGCAGGTGCGGCGTGAGGCCTCGGACAGCGTGGATCTCGCCGCGATGCGCAGGCTGCTTCCCGACATCTCTTCGGACGAAGCCGCCGCCGCGGTTTCGTCGACGGATCCTTTTTCCGGGAAGGTTCCGGGCTTGCGCCAGGTGCTGGTGCAGACCGAGATCGTGCGGCGGCTCTCTGTCGACTGGCTGGCGCGCCATCCGACGCGGCTCGCTGTCGCCTACTTCGAGGGCACCGACACGATCGGGCATCTCTTCGCGCCGTACGTCGTGCCGCCGCTCTCGGGCGTCGATCCAGCGGACGCGGCGCGCTTCGGCGCGGTGCCGGAGCGCTATTACGAGCTCATCGACGGGGTGATCGGCGAGCTCGCCGAGGTCGCGCGGCGCTCGGGCGCCGTGCTGATGATCGCTTCCGATCACGGCTTCGAGTGGGGCGACGGACGACCGGCCGGACTCTCGAGCACCGCCGGTGCGACGGCGGCGAAGTGGCATCGCGACGCGGGGATCTACCTGCTGGCCGGGCCGGGCATTCCTGCGCGCCCGGGGCATCTCGGCCGGGGAGGCGTGGCGCAGGTCGCGGCTTCGTTGTTGTCTCTCGTCGACCTGCCTGCAGTGCCCGGGATGGCTCCGGCACTCGCGGATGCGGGGCCGGCTCCTAGTCCTGCTTTGTCGCCGACCCCGCATCCGCGAGCGCCGGAACCATCCTCCAACGAGAGTGAAAAGCAGGTCCCGGTGCCGGAGAGCGCATCCGTGACCACCAACGACGAAGAGCTCCGCAAGCTCCAGGCCCTGGGCTATCTCGGCGCAAGCGACCCCGAAGCTCGCGGCCCCAGGCCCCACGGCACGCGCACCGCCGCCTCGTTCAGCAACGAGGCGCAGATCCTCGAGGGCCGTGGGCGGACGGCCGAGGCCGAGCGTTGCTACGAGCAGGCGCTCGAGCAGGAGCCGGGCGACGTCGCAGCGAAACTGAATCTGAGCAACCTGCTGTTCGAGGAGCAGCGCGATGCGGCGCGCTCCG
>JBGARM010000084.1:0-9706 GCA_044230215.1 Thermoanaerobaculia bacterium
GATCGTCGAGATGACGTCGCCCGCATCGTCCAGACGTGAGACGAGCTCGAGCCCGCGGTCGTAGAGCACCGCGGTCGCGCTCGCGAGGCGGTCACCCGGACGCGCGATCACGAGATCGAAGTCCCGTGTCACTCTCCTCGAACCAAGGACGACCAAGGCCATGCCTCCCACGAGCACGGGTTCCAGGCCGAGGGCGCGGAGGGCGTCGACGATCTCGCCGACCGTCCCGAGCGGATCGAGCGGTTCGGCCATTCAGGAACCTGCAAGGTAGATCCCCGGCAGGCGGCCGGCGAAAGTGCTCTCGCGCCGAACGACCCTCGGCTTCCCGCGGAGCTCTTCCGCGGCGGCGGCGTAACTCAGATTCTCTGCGATGCGCCGGCTCGCGCGGAGCGACAACATGCGCGCCTGGCCTCCGAGCGAGGCGATGCCCTTCTTCCGGGCCGCCGACAGCCTCTCGCTGCGCGCTCGCCCGCCCAGGCTTCCCAGAGCTCGCGCCATCTCCGAAGCGGTCATGCCCGAATTGTACTTAGCCCTAAGCACTTGGTCAAACCGATGACTTGCCGCCAAGGACCTCGTTCAGGAGCGCCGAGGGTTGCCGAATGCCGGAATGGAGTCCGGCAATCTGTTGCAGCGAGAAGGAGACCTGCAGGCGCAGGCGCCTGCGAGCGCGACCCGCGCTCAGACGTTGGCGCTCCGCGGCATGCGGTTCCTCATGGGACGACGATCGACCAGGCCGAGCTGTCGCCGCTGGCGAAGCCGTCGGCGAAGAGCAGCGGCAGATCGCCGGTGACGCGAAGGAAACCGGGCCCGAACGCCTGCAGGGAAAACGGAGAGGCCGGAGCGTAGGTGCCGTCGACGCTGTTCGCGGCGTAGAAGCCGGAACCGTTCACGGTCGAACCGACGCCGGAGGTCACCGTGGCCACGTCGCCGTCCCAAGCCGAGGTGCCGGTGGAGCCCGGGCCCGGAGCCGCGAAGACGGTCAGGAAGTAGGTTCCCGGTCCCAGGCTCAGGCCGCTGAAGAGGGCGAAGAGGGGCTGCGGGACGTTCGGGGTCGTGACCGGCACGTTGAGCACGCTCGAGGCTGCCACCTGGTGCGCCCCCTGCGTGGTTCCCGGCCCGATCTGCGTCGTCAGGTAGGCGAGAGACGCAGCAGAAGGCGCATGGAGGAGCTCCTTTCGAGCCGGAACGGGAGGAGACGAGAGGCGGGCGCGTCGAGGGGCAGTGGAGTCAGCATGCGGCGGCCGTTTCCTGCGCGCGCACGCGGTCGGCGATGGCGCGGATCTCGGGGTTCTCGAGGATGCGCGAGCGCGCGTTCCCGGCCGCGACCGCGAGCATCGCGCGGCCGAGATCTTCGCCGCGGATGTAGTAGCGGCGCGAGGGGAAGACCCAGCGCATGGTGCGGATCACCGCCGGGTAGAAGAACGGCCAGCCTTCGGTGCGGCGGGCGTCGATCGCCCCCGGGCGCCAGCAGACCGCGGCGTGGCGCTCGATCAGGCTCCGCTCGGCCTCGGCTTTGACGCGCGCCCACATCTGGCGGCTGGCGAGGCTCGCCCCCTGACCGCTCAGATAGTGGAACGCCGCCGCCGGGCTCGCGGCGGCGAGCTGCTGCGCCGCCGCCTCCGGCGCCTCGAAGGCGAGCCGGCGATAGGCCGCCTCGTCGCCCACCTGGCTCACCGAGCGGCCGATGCAGTAGAACGCGGCGTCGAGTCCGGCGAACGTCGTGGCGACCGGCCGGTAGTCGAAGAGATTCGCGTGCACGACGCCCAGGTGCCGCGCCGAGCCGGGCTCGGTCTTCCGGCGGGAGATCGTCCGCACCTCGGCGACGAGCGGGCTCGTGAGGGCGACATCCAGGAGGCTTCCGCCGGCCGCACCGGTCGCCCCGAGCACGAGGATTCGCATGGCGGGGAACAATAGCGGAAGGCGGGTAGCCGTGCCTGGTTGCCAATTCGGTCGGCACCCCGGGCGGTGTCCGCACGGCCGTCGTCGCGCCCGATGCTCCCGACTCGACAGTCGACGGGTTGGAGGGTACTCTCCGGCCAGACCGTCAGATTGGCTGGGCCGGCCCGCGAGGCCACGAGAGGTGAACGATGCGCCACCTTTGTGGGGTACTTGGACTTTTTCTCGCGTCCGCACCCGCCTGGGGGGGCGCTTCGCCGCCGCTGCCGATCGGCGGTCAATTCCAGGTCAACTCCTACACCACGAACGGCCAGTACCGCCTAGCGGTCTCGCTGTCGGCCGCCGGTGATTTCGTCGTGATCTGGGACAGCGCCGGCTCGGCCGGCGGCGACACCTCCAGTTCCAGCATTCAGGGGCAGCGCTACGCGGTGGGAGGAGCGCCGCTGGGGGGGCAGTTTCAGGTCAACACCTACACCACGAACGGCCAGAGATACCCCGCGGTCGGACTTTCTGCCGGTGGGGAGTTCGTGGTCGCCTGGCAGAGCGCCGGCTCGGGCGGCGGCGACACGTCCTCCTACAGCGTTCAGGGGCAGCGCTACGCGGCGGGCGGAGCGGCGTCGGGAGCGCAGTTTCAGGTCAACACCTACGCCACGAGCAGCCAGAGCTTCCCCGCCGTCTCGCTCTCTGCCGGCGGGGACTTCGTGGTCGCCTGGCAGAGCAATGGCTCGAGCGGCGGCGACACGTCCTTTGAGAGCATTCAGGGGCAGCGCTACGCGGCTGGAGGAGCGGCTCTGGGGGGGCAGTTCCAGGTCAACACCTACACCACGGACGGCCAGAGATACCCAGCGGTCGCACTTTCCGCCGGTGGGGACTTCGTGGTCGCCTGGCAGAGCAACGGTTCGAGCGGCGGCGACACCTCCTTTGAGAGCATTCAGGGGCAGCGCTACGCGGCGGGAGGAGCGGCTTTGGGGGGGAAGTTTCAGGTCAACACCTACACCACGTTCGGCCAGATCAGCCCATCGGTCTCGCGGGATGCCGACGGGGACTTCGTGGTGGTCTGGTCGAGCGGGGGCTCGAGCGGCAGCGACACGACCGGCTACAGCATTCAGGGGCAGCGTTACGCGGCCGATGGGGTGGCTTTGGGGGGCCAGTTTCAGGTCAACACCCTCACCCCGGGCGGCCAGTTCCGCCCAGCGGTCGCGCTTGCTGCCGACGGGGACTTTGTGGTGGTCTGGGACAGCTTCAGTTCGAACGGCGGCGACACGAGCGGATACAGCATTCAAGGGCAGCGCTTCCTGGTGACCGGCGAGCTCCGGGGGAGGGTCTTCTTCGACGCCAACGCGAACGGGCTGCAGAACGTGGGGGAACCCGGCATCGCCGGGGTGACGGTCGAGCTCTACGACGATGCCTTCGCCCTGCGGCGGACGGCGGTGACCGATGGCATCGGCGAATATCACCTGCGTCCCAAGGAAGGGAGCTGGTTCCTCCACTTTGTGGCACCGCTCGCCTGGTTCACGAACGCCGATGTCGGGAGCGACGACACCGTCGACAGCGATGCCGATCCCGCCTCCGGCGAGACCGCGCCCTTCCCGGTGACCATCAACGCGCTCGACACGACGATCGACGCCGGCTTCGTGGTCTTGCCGACCTTCCTGCCGATCTTCCTCGACGGCTTCGAAACCAGCACCACCAGCCGCTGGTCGGCGACGGTGCCTTAGCTGGCCGCGCCGCGGCCGGCGCGAAAGTCCGAAGAAGGCGCCAGCCGATTTTCGGAGATCCTCCGTCTGTCCCCCGCACGCTGCTTTCGACGGTTGAGCAGGAAGAGGAGCTTCCATGGCCGACCGCTCGCCGTTCCTGCTGGCTTTCTCGCTCGCTGCCGCGACGTCTCTGCTGCCCATGGTGCTTCCGCCGGCGGCCGCCGCCGACGGCGATCTCGATGCCGGCTTCGCCGGCGACGGTTCGACCACTTGGGAGATCTTCTTCAACTTCTTCGTCTCGGACGTCGCTACGACCGCTGTCGTGCCGGGCGATGACGAGCTCTTTCTCGTCGCGACGCGGAACCTGACCGAAGACCACCTCGCCTTTCGCGCCTACGACACCGCTGGCGCGACGATCGACGAGCTCGCCTGCGAGGAGACGACCGGGCAGGTCTTTCCCTTCGGCGTCACCTCCCGCGGCCTCGCGGCCGGCCTGTCGGACGCCGGGCAGCTCCTCGTCGCCGGCGCGATCACGTTCCAGGGCTCCGAGACGACCGAGCGCGCCTTCATCGCCCGCTTCGACCGCTCCGCCGGCGGCTGCGCGCTCGATACTGACTTCTCCGGGAGCGGCTTCGCCTTCTTCGACGACTTCTCGTTCTGCGACACCGAGTCCTGTTCCGTCCTCGGCCTGGCGCAGATCCGCCGGCCGACGCTCGCCGTGACCGCCACGCGCATCATCCTGCTCGTGCGCTCGGAGGTGAGCGGCCCGAAAGGCCGCCTCTTCCTCGTCGGCCTGACGGCGAATGGCGCGGTGGACAACGGCTTCGACGGCAACGGCGTGCTGGAGATCCTCGCCGCCGGCACCGACGGCTACTACGGCGAAGCGCATCTCGCGCTCGACGCGCGCGGGCGGATCTACGTCCTGGCGACGCCGTTCAAGGAGGGCGGCGTCACCGACACCGACCTCTACCTCTTCCGTTACCTCCCCGGCGGCGGCCTCGACACCGGTTTCTCGGGCGACGGCGTACTGCCGCTGGTGCAGTCGAACTCGACCGACTCGACCGCCGACGACATTCGTATCGCGAGCGACGGCAAGGTGCTGGTCTCCGGCGGGACGATCGGCGGCAGCACTTCGTTCGTCCGCGCCATCTCGACCGACGGCGCGAGCGGCGCGACGGTCGGCGAGGCGCTCCTGCCGGCGCAGCTGGCGCCGCAAGGGAACGGCCTGATGGTGACGAACGCGAAGTTCCTGAACGAGGCCGGCGACTGGATGCGCTCGCACCGGCGGCAGTTCGGGACGACGGGCACCTTTCCGCTCGATCCCTCCTGGGGGACCGCCGGCACCGCCGACCACGACTTCGACTACGACCCCGGCGCGATCGAAGCGGACCAGCCGAGGCATCTCGAGCTCTGGGGCGGCCGCCCGGTCATCGTCGGCCAGGCGAGCGGCGAGACCCGCGACGTCACCTTCGCGATGCGCCTCGAGAGCGACTACATCTTCGTGGACGGCTTCGAACAGGGCCGCGCCGCCCTCTGGTCGGCGGTCGCGACGCCGTAGGGGGAGAGCCCTCCCCCCGTTGCCGCGAGAGCCGGCGGGCCGAAGGAGGCGTTTGTCCCCCGCCCGCGACGGTTGGCGGTAGAGAGAGCAGGAGAACAATCCATGCCCCTGCCCGTCCGTCCGGCCTTCGCCGCCGTCGTGCTCGCCTGCCTCGCGTACGGTCCCGCCCTCGCCGCGGAGGGAGATCCGGATGCGAACTTCTGGACGGACGGGAAGGTCTTCTTCGGCGGCAGCGGGAGCTACCTCGCGCACGGCCTGGTGACGGCGCCGGACGGGCGGCTGGTGGTTGTCGGGACCTACGTTACGCCGGCCGGAGAGAGCAGCTGGTTCTGGAAGGCGGTCGGCGACGGCGCCGGTTCGACCTCGGGGACCTGCTTCTTCACTCCGCCGGGCGGCGCGACCTCGGGCCACGCCAACGCCGCCGCGTGGAGCCTCGGGGGACAGCTCCTCGTCGCCGGTTCGGCCGACTACGGCGGCGACCGCCTGGCGGTGGCCCGCTTCGCCTATCCCGATTGCACCCTGGACAACGCTTTCGACGGCGATGGCTATTGGACGCTCGACGTGCCCGGCGGCGCCGAAAACGTGATGGCGATCGCGGTCAACCCGTCGAGCAGCAAGATCGCCCTGGGCGGCGTGTGGGACTCCGGCAGCGTGCGCACCGGCGTCGTCGCCGTGCTCTCCGACTCCGGAGTCCTCGACACCGGCTTCTCCGGCAACGGCTGGCGCAGTCTCGATCCTTCGGGAACGCAATTCGACGACTCCGTGGCCGGGATCGCCTTCGGCGAGGGCGGCCGGGTGATCGTCGCCGGCACCTCCTTCTACGGTACCGACGGCGCCAACGGCAACTGGTTCGTCGCCCAGGTCACCGCCGCCGCCGTGCTCGACACGGGCTTTTCGGGCAACGGGTTGGCCGGCGTCGCCTTCGATCTCGGCGGCGCCGACGACGACATTCTCTACGGCCTGGCGCGGGACCCGAACACCGGCGCGCTCCTGCTCACCGGGTCGGTGCAGACCGATGTCTCCGAATGGGGAATGGGGATCGCCCGCCTGCTGCCGACAGGAGCGCTCGATCCGGCGTTTTCCGGCGACGGCAGGGTCGACCTTTCACTCGGCAGCGTCACCATCACCGGGTCGGACGTCGCCGTGGACGGTCTCGGCCGGGTCCTCGTTGCCGGCAACTTCCGTTCCTCCGCCGGAGTGAGCGACTTCTTCGTCCTGCGATGCACGGCGGACGGGGTGCTCGATGCGAGCTTCGGCTTCGGCGGACTGAGCGTCGTCGCCTTCGACGCCGGGCCGGGGGACGCCGACAACGACTACGCCGAGGCCGTGACGCTGCAGGGCGGACGGGTGGCGGTCGCGGGGCAGGTGGAGGTGGATGCGGACTTCCACTTTCGCATCGGCCTCGCGCGCCTGGACGTCGACCTCGTCTTCGCCGACGGCTTCGAAAGTCACTGGATCACGCCCTGGTCCTCGGCGGTGATCGGTCCTCCCTGAGGTCGGAGCTCCCGGTCTTCGACGGCCCTCCGAGTCGAGGTACGAGGTTCTTCCTCGACGGCTGCCCCGGAGGAGATCGACGCCCCTCGCCGGACCGTTCGACCTGCACCGGCGCAACTACGGGCTACCAGGAGTACGGATGGAAGCTCGTCCCCGTAAGGGTCACCGTCGAACAGCAAGCCTCGTCACCGAACCGGCGAGCTGCGACCGCTCCGGCCGGCTCATAGGAGCCGATCTCCGCGGCGGCGCTACGGGTGGGCGCCGCAGTGGAATTGGACCGGAGCGCCGTTCCAGCCTGCGCTATAGAGGCCGGAGGCGCGCAGGGTGGGCTGCACCCACGACTGTCCCGTGCCCGAAGCGATCTGCGCCCAGCCGAAAGCGAACGGAATGGACAACGAGCTGACGCTGACCCGCTGGGTGGCGTTCGGGAAGTGACCGTTTCCGAAGTTGACCAGGTTGTCTCCGGCTTCGTCGAGCGCGTTGTTGGTCGACGTCGCCAGCGGATACCAGGTCGGGGTGGCCCCGCAGCTGGCGAAGGCAGGGAGCACTTCGGTGTCGCGCCAGACGATGAGGTCAGCGCCGCCGACTAAAGGCCCGCCGTTGAGGAACCGCTGGTCCCACATGTACGGCAGCGGAACGCGGTCGTCGCGCCCGTCCCAGCCGCTGAAGCGGCCGTAGAAGGTGTAGATGCCGGTCGCCGCGAACTTCGTCGGGTCCGCCCAGAGCGTCACCGCCTCCGAGCCCTGCGCTGCGGCGTTGGTGGCGTCGATGTAGACGACGTCGCCCCAGATCCGGTTGGCGTCGATGGCGATGTCGGCTCCCGTGCCGTTGGCGAAGTAAGGATAGGTCGTATTGGCCGGCGTGTAGACCGGGTTGTAGCCCTCGACACCGCTGCACTCGTCGACGACGTCGACGGTGACGTAGCCGCGCGCGATCTGGTCGGGGTGGTAGCTGCCGGCGCAATTGGTGGCGATCGGGCCGTCGACGCCGGTGTGGTCGGCGGCGAGCTGGTCTCTTTGGTTCACCGTCAGGGCGGGGTTGGCGTGCGACGGCGGGTAGGTGCCGCACCAGGCGAAACTGCTGAAATCGCCGCCGACACCGGTCGACGGGATGTTGCCGTTGAAGACGTCGCGCAGGTTGATCGTCTGCACGGCGAACGGATCGAGGTAGACGTCGAAGGCGATCGTCGGCACCCCCCAGTCGGTCCACAGGACGACACGGGTGAGGGTCGGGGAGCCGTAGCCGTTGGTGATCGCGACGAGGGTCGTCACGTTGAGCGGGTTCGCCAGGTCGAGCTCGAAGTAGGGGAAGAGCAGGGTGGCGCCGAGGCCGGGGCCGATGAGGCAGTCTCCGGCCGGCGGCTGGGCGAGCGCCGGAGCGGCGCAGAGCAGGACGACGAGGACGGCGGCGAAGTGGCGGATTCGATGCATGGTGGATCCCTCCCAGAGAGTTGGTCTTACCAGGAGCTCACGCAGCGCGAAAACGGAGGCGGAACGAGTGTACTCCTCTCCGCCGCCCCGAGGTGAATCCGCCTGGAGGTGCTCCGCCTGGAGGTGCCGCCTGGAGGGCCGCCTGGACCTGGAGGTGCCAGCCGATTCCCCGCGGCCGAATACCGGTGACCGCGAGAAGGATCAGCCGCCTACCAGATGACCACGCGCTCGGCCTCCGTGCGGGCGAGCGGCTGGCCGGGCGTGCAGGAGAAGGCGGAGGCGAACGCCGACAGGTTGGAGGGGGCGCCGGCGCAGCGGAACTGCGGCGGCGAATGCGGGTTGGAGGCGACCAGCACCTTGAGCGTGTCGGGCGTCATCTGCGACCGCCAGGCGGTCGCGAAGCTCGCGAAGAAGCGCTGCTCGCGGCTCATGCCGTCGGTCATCGGATCGGTCGTACCGGCGGTCGCCGTGCGCATGGCGTCGAAGGCCGTCGCCAGCCCGCCCAGGTCGGCGATGTTCTCGCCCAGGGTGGTCTTGCCGTTGACCTTGAGGCCCGGCAGCGCCTCGTAGGCATCGAACTGTGCAACCAGCCTGGCGGTGCGCTCGGCGAAGCCCTTGGCGTCGCCCTCGGTCCACCAGTTCTCGAAGTTGCCGGTGGGGCCGAAACGGCTGCCCTGGTCGTCGTAGCCGTGGGTCATCTCGTGACCGATGACGGCGCCGATCGCACCGTAGTTCATCTCCGGCGAGGCGGCGGGGTCGAAGAAGGGCGGCTGGAGGATGGCGGCGGGGAAGACGATCTCGTTCTGCAGCGGGTTGTAGTAGGCGTTGACCGTCTGCGGCGTCATCGTCCACTCGGTCTTGTCCACCGGCTTGCCGATCTTCCCGAGCTGCCACTTGTAGTTGTAGGCCTTCGCCGCCGCCACGTTGGCGAAGTAGCTGGTGCGGCCGGTCGCGAGGCCCGACCAGTCGCGCCACTTGTCGGGATAACCCACCTTCGGCTTGAAGGTGGCCCACTTGGCGAGCGCCTTCTGCTTGGTTTCGGCGCTCATCCAGTCGAGATGCTCGATCCGCGCCTTGAGGGCCGTACCGAGGTTCGCGACCAGCGCTTCCATCTGCTGCTTGGAGGCGGCGGGGAAGGCCACCTGCACGTAGATCTGGCCCATGGCCTCGCCGGCGTTCGCCTCGATCGCGCCGAGGACTCGCTTCCAGCGCGCCTGGATCTCCTTCTGCCCGCGCATCGTCCTGTCGTAGAACGCGAAGGACTCCTGGACGAACTTGTCCGAGAGATAGGGCGCCGCGCCGTCCACTGCATGGAAACGCAGGTACGACTTCCAATGCCCGATCGGCTCGCCGGCGATCATGGCGCTCACCTCCTGGTGGAAGGCCGGCACGGAGAGCGAGAACATCGCCGGCACCGCCACGCCCTGCGAGGTGAAGAATTCGGTCCAGGGGAAGTTCGGCGTCAGCTTGTCGGCCTCGGCCGGAGCGATCGGGTTGTAGTAGAGGGAGATGTCGCGCGCCAGATCCTGGCGCGACTTCGAGGCCTGGGCGAGACGGGTCTCGAAGGCGACGACGTCCCTGGCCTGCGTCGCGGCGGCGTCGGCGGCGAGGCCCGAGAGCTCGAGCACCTT
>JBGARM010000085.1:0-9593 GCA_044230215.1 Thermoanaerobaculia bacterium
AAGCTTCTTGCCGCCCAGGGGCGCTCTGGCGCTCGGAATCTAGAGTGGGCGACCACGCTTCAAGTAGGAGCCCGCTCTAGATCCCGAGTGCCGGAGTGACCCCACCACCGAAGCCGCGATCCAACCAGCAACAGTGCCAGGCCAACCGCGCTTGCGGCAAAGCCCCAACCGAGCCCCTGAGGCAGGTAGTGCACGACCAGCCGCCCCGGTAAGGGCCCTGGCCGCACGCCGAGGAAGAGGTCGTCCACCGCCTCGACGGCGAGCGGCCGCCCGTCGAGGGTCGCGCGCCAGCCGGCGTCCCAGGTCTCGGCGATGACGAGCCGGGCGGTCGCGTCGGCGGCGCCGGGCCAGGCGATCTCCCAGCGCCCGGCAGTGCGCGCGAGCGTCTGCGGCGGTCGCGCGCCGTCCTCGAACCGGACGATGGGCTGCGGCGCGCCGCGGTCGAAGACCGTCGCGTCGGCGCCGGCATAGGCGACGGTCCAGGAAGCGACCGGCGGCGCCGCTGCCGGCGGCGCGAGCACCCAGCGCACGCCCAGCCGATCGAGCCACGGCGACTCCCAGTGCTCGATCGGCCGGAAGAACGTCGGATGCGGCGTCGCGAGCTCGCGGCCGTAGACCTTCTCGTAGCGCGAGAGCTTCAGCGAATCGTCGCCGCGCGCGTCGTAGAGGCCGAGCGCCATCGCCGCATTCGGGCGCAGGGCGCTGCCCACCGCGGCGACGCGCTCGGACCTTCCGGCCAGGAACTCGATCGCCGGCGTGCGCGCATAGAGCTCCCCCGCCGGCAGCGCCGGACTGATCCCGGCGTGCGCCCAGGCGAGATCGGCGAGCGCGAGCAGCGCGACGAGCGGCGCGAGGCGCCGGCGCCAGACCGGCGAAAGAGCGAGGCCGGCGAGGAGAACGAGCGGCAGTCCGATCGCCAGTGCGGTCGCAGCCGACTCCGCAGCGATCTGGCCGCGCGCGCTCCAGTCGTCGTGGAACGCCGACCAGCCCAAAACGAGGCCGGCAACCGGCAGCAACGAGCCGTAGAGCAGGCCCCGCCGTTCGCCGGCCAGCCAGCGCTCGAGACCCGCTCCGGCAAGGAGCGCGAGTCCGAGCTCGACCCCCAGCAGCAGGTAGTGGTGCAGCATCTTCTGCACCACCGGCGTCGCCAGCAGCAGCTCGCGCACGCCCGGAAAATGGTACGAAGCGAGCAGGCAGGCGACGACCATGACGGCGAGCGCCCGCAGGCGACGCTGCAGGCCCTCGTCCGACGGATTCCTGCCGGAGCCCTTCCACAGCGCCGCGACCGCCAGCGGCAAGGTGAGCGCGCCGGCGTAGACGGTCGTCGGCACGAACAGGAACGCCCCCCAGAAGGTGCCGTCCGTCGCCTGGCCGAAGGCGTTCGGCAGCACGAAGCGCAACCAGAGGCCGAGGATCGTCGTCAGAGCGATCTCGCCGCCGCCGGCCGCTTCCCGCCAGCGGTCGGTTTGGACGACGGTGAACGCCAGCGGCACCAGGGCGACGCCCGAGAGCAGGAGGCCGACGAACCAGGCCGAGACGACCCTTGCCCACGCGGCGAGGCGAGGCCCCTCGGCCGCGGTACCGCCGCGCACCAGAAGGTAGATGCCGCAGGCGACGGCGGTGAAAAAGGCCGTCTCCGGATGCCCGGCCACCAGCTGCAGGCCCGCGAGCGCCGCGAGTGCAGCCCACATCCGCCGTCCCTTCCGCCCGCCGTCGGCCAGCCGCTCGACCGCGAGGAAGATCCACGGCACCAGGCAGAGCGCGTTCGCCATCGGAAAGAGGACGAAGCTCACCAGCCGGCCGGAGAGCGGATAGACCACCGCCGCGAGTCGCGCCCCGTCGCGGCCGATGCCGAGCTCGCGGGCGAGGAAGTAGGCCCCCAGGGCGCCCGCCGCGATGCGAAGCCATGGCAGCAGAAAAAGCCCGAGCTCGATCGGCAGCAGGGCGAAGAGCAGGTGGAGGGGAAACAGCGGCGCGCTCGAGCCGTTGCTCCAGTAAGGGGCACCGGACGACTGGTGCGGATTCCACCACGGCATGCGGCCGGCGCGCAGCTCGTGGCGGAGGTAGAGCAACCAGGGTTCGACCTGGAAGCTGATGTCGCCGAGCTCCGGGTTGCCGAGAACCGTTTTCGTCGACGTTGCCTGTTTGCCGGTGGTGCTGCCGGCGCTCCAGGGGGCATTCGCCCGCAACATCGCCGACGGGCTGAGGACACCGTGCGGCACGAGGAGCGCCGGCAAGAGAATCGCCGTTGCGGCGGCCGCGGCGAGCAGCCAGGCCTGCCCGGCCTCGCGCCGGCGCCCGCGGAGCGCCCAGAGTGCGGGAGCGGTGACGGCGAGAAGGAGGAGCGGTCGAAGCTCGGCGGTCACCGGTTCAACTATACTGCCGCGCGCACGCGGGCCGATCCGGCTCCGCGGCACAACCCCGCCCGGGATCGCCCTCCTTGCCCCATCCAATCGATCCGCCGAGCCCGCCCCTGCCTCCCGGAGCCTCCTCCGACAGGCTCGAAGCGGCGCACTGCCTGCTCTGCGGCGCACCGCCGCCGCCTCCGGCCTACACCTTTCCGCCCTATGGCGTCGTGCGGTGCCCGCAGTGCGGCCTCTGGTACCTCTCGCCGCGGCTCAATGAAGCGGCGATGGTCGCGGCCTATCGCGAAGCCTCGTACTTCGAAGGCGGCGACGGCCCCGGCTACTCGAGCTACCTCGCCCAGGAGTCGACCCTGAGGCGGACCTTCCGCCGCCTGCTGCGGACGATGCAGCAGCTGGGGATGACCGGCGCGCGCGCGGCGAGCGGCGCCGCTGGCGCTGAGGGCTCTGACGGCCGCCTGCTCGAGATCGGCTGCGCCTACGGCTTCTTCCTCGACGAGGCCAGACCGTTCTTTAGCCATCGCGCCGGGACCGAGTTCTCCGAAGCCGGTGCGGCCCTCGCGCGGCCGTGCGCCGACCACGTCTACGTCGGGGGACTCGAGGCGATCCCGGACGGCGCGCACGGCGGCCAGTTCGACACCATCGTGCTGATCCACACCATCGAGCACGTTTACGACCCGGTGGGTCTTCTCGCCGGACTCATGGAGCACCTCGCCCCGGGTGGCTGGATCGTCCTCGCGACACCGGACATCGGCGGTTTCTGGCGTCCGCTCCTGGGCAGACTCTGGCCGTTCTGGAAGCCGCCCGAGCACGTCGCCTACTACAGCGCGCGAACTCTCGCCGCGCTGCTCACCAAGGCGGGCTGCAGCGAGGTGCGGCGCCTGCCGTACCTCTCCTACTTCCCGCTCTCGCTGGTGCGCGAGAAGCTCACGCCCTGGCGATCGCCCGCCGCCGCGAAGCCGGCCGGCGACGGCGGCGGCTCGGCGATCGCCGTCTGGATGCCGGCGCCGACCGTCGCCGCGGCCGGACGCAAAGCCCTCGCCTGAACTCGGCGCCGGCGCGCCGGAACACGGCGACGGTTGGCGATAGGATTCCGCCGGTGACCGAAGAGCGCGAACACCTGCAGTTCCTGTCGATGTTCTTCTATGCCGTCGGCGCGCTGGCGGCGATGCTGACGCTCATCCCGGCTCTCGGCCTGTTCCTCGCCGCCGAGATGCGACAACCCGGCGAACCGCTGCCCTTCGCCCTGGCCGAGCGCCTGGGACTCGCCGCCGCCGCCGTGCTCGCCGGCGCGCTGCTCGCCGCGGGTCTGGTTCTCTTCATCCTCATGACGCGCGCCGGCATGCTCCTCCGGCAGTGCCGGAACTACCGCTTCTGTCTCGCGGTCGCCTGGGCAGCCTGTCTCTTCGTGCCGATCGGCACGCTCCTCGGCGGCGTCACGATCGCGGTCCTCAAGCGCCCGGCGACGCAACGACTCTTCGCCGTCGCCGAGGCGTAAAGGGATCGCGCCCGGAGCTGGCTAGGGTGGCGGTTCGGAGGGCTTCGGCCGGCGGGTGAAAACGCGCTTGAGCCAGCCCGAAATACCGCTCGCCTTGCGCTGCTCCTCGAGCTCGGTCCGCATCTGCGGGTCGATCGGCAGACTCCGGCTGCCGCCGTGCAGGTGGCAGACGATCTGCGGCACGCGGCCCTCGGGGAAGGCCTCGGACAGGACCTCGGGGCAGCGCTCGGTGGCGAGCTCACCGCTCACCGGATCGATCAGCACGACCCGGATGCCATCCGGCGGCAGGAATCGGGAGTAGCCCGCCGCGGGACGCACCGCGAGCATGAACTTCGTCCATACCGGCAGCGCCGCCTTGGAGCCGGAGAACGGCGTCGGCGAATCGTCGTCGAAGCCGACCCAGACCGCCGTGACGCGTTCCGGGGCGTAGCCGACGAACCAGTTGTCGCGCCGGTTGTTCGATGTCCCGGTCTTGCCGGCGACCGGGTCGGCGAGCCCGAGGGTGCGCATCGACCGCGCCGTGCCGTAATCGACCACGCCTTGCAGCAGCGTCGTCACGAGGAAGGCGGTCTGCGGCGAGAAGACCGTCTTCCCGGCCATGCTTTCGGTGGAAGCGAGCGCCTGGCCGTCGGCGTTCTGCACGCCGTCCAGCATGCGGACGGTCGGCCGGACGCCGCGATTGGCGAAGGCGGAATAGGCGACCGCGAGCTCGACCGGCGCGACCTCGAACGAACCGATGGCGATCGACGGCACCGGCCGGAGATTCGCCGACAGGCCGAGCGCCTTGGCGCTGGCGACGATCTTCGGCAGGCCGGTGGCGAGCGCCAGCCGGATCGTCGGCAGGTTGTAGCTCTGCTCGACCGCGGTCCGCGCCGTCACCCAACCGTGGAACTGGTCGTCGTCGTTCATCGGCGACCAGCTCTTGCCGCCCGCCTCGAGCGTCAGCGGAGCGTCTTCGAGCAGCGTCGCCGGCGTCGCCGCCCCCTGCTCGAAGGCGGTGGCGTAGACCAGCGGCTTGAAGGCGCTGCCCGCCTGCCGCCGCGCCGTGCCGGCGCGATCGAACTGACTCTCGCGGAAGTCCCGACCGCCGACCCAGGCGCGCACGGCGCCGGTCGACGGCTCGAGCGAGACCAGCGCCGCCTGCAACTGCGTGTCCTTCTTGCGCACCTCGCTCGCTCTTGCCGACGAGCTCTTCGAGGCCATCGCGGACGGCACGCTCGGCGCTCTCCTGGTCGCCGGCGTCGAGCGTCGACAGCAACACGAATCCGCCGTCGGCGAGGTCGCCGATGCCAAAGCGGCGCTTCGCCTCGGCGACCACGGCGTCGGCGAAGTAGGGCGCGCGGCGGCGCGTCAGTGCCGCCACCGGCGTCGGCAGCGGCTCCCGTTTCGCCGCTTCGACGGCGGCGCGATCGCTCCACTTCAGGGCCAGCAGACGGTCGAGGATGAAATCCCGCCGCGCGCGCGCCGCCACCGCGTCGTCGACCGGGTGATACGAGCCCGGCGCCCGGATCATCGCCGCGAGCAGCGCGCTCTCGGCGAGCGAGAGCTCGCGCGGCTCCTTGCCGCAATATCCGGCCGAGGCGGCGCCGATGCCGATCAGATTGGCCGAGCCACTCCTGCCCCAGAAGATCTGGTTGAGGTAAGCCTCGAGGATCTGCTCTTTCGAGTAGCGCCATTCGAGCATGACCGCCAGCAGAGCTTCCCTTAGCTTGCGGCTCATGGTGCGCTCGGAAGTGAGGTAAATGTTCTTGACCAGCTGCTGGGTGAGCGTCGAACCGCCCTGCATGACGCCCGAGCCGCGCAGGTTGACCCAGACGGCGCGCAGGATGCCGGTGAAGGAGATGCCGGGGTGCTCGAAAAACGACGAGTCTTCGGCGGCGAGCACGGCGCGCACGGTCCCCTGCGAGATCTCACCCAGCGGCACCGGGCGGCGCTCGAGAAGGTCTTCGCCGTAGTAGGTGGCGAGCAGCGGCGGGTCGAGCCAGGCCTCGCGCACCGGACGCTCGGCGCGCGCCAGCCCGATCACCTTGTCGCCATCGAACTCGACGACCAGGAGGTCGCCGCCACGGTCGGCGCTCGCGCCGGGAAAGTGGCGGCGGAAGACCGCCACCTGCTGCGCGCTGGCGCGGAATCTCCCCGGCTCGAGCTCGCCTTCGACCGCGGCCGTGTAGTGGAGATCGGTCAACCGGCCGGCGAGCGCCTCGGGCGTCAGTCGCTCGCCGGGAAAGAGCCGGAACGAACGCGCGTAGAGGCGCGAAGGCTGCACCGTGGGCAGGGTGACGAAGTGAGCCGAAAGCTGCCAGTAGGGCCAGATGTACCAGAGCGCGCACGCAGCCAGCAGCAGCCCGGCGCCGGCGAAGAGCTTGGCCAGCAGCCAGTCACGCCGCCGCAGGGCCAGCGTAAGGGTCTGGCCGAGCGAGCGCTGCGATCGCCGCTTCGTCACCCCGGGATTGTACTCGTCGGCACGCCGGGAAGCCGCGACACCCGGTGTACCGCTGCGACGAGGCCAAAAACGCCGCCGCTGCTCAAACGCGAAAGTCGACCGTGGCGAGGAATCTCGGCGCGCGCCGCGCCCGGCTCGCCTGCTCGAAGGCGTGGGCGTAGCGGATCAGTTTCGCCTCGCTCCACGCCGTACCCATGAAGGAGAGTCCCCAGGGGAGGCCCTGGACATGCCCGGCGGGCACCGTGATGTGCGGATAGCCGGCGACCGCGCAGGGCGAGGTTCCCGATCCGCCGTAGTGGTCGCCGTTCAACCAGTCGGTGAGGTAGGCCGGGCCCATCGTCGGCGAAATCAGCGCGTCGAGCTTCTGTCCGCCGAGCGCGGCGTCGAGCCCCTCGCCGCGCGACAGCCGGAGGTTCTCCGCCAGCGCCTTCATGTAGGCCTCGTCGGTGAGCGGCCCCTTGGCCTCCGCCTGCTCGAAAATCTCCTGCCCGAACCAGGGCATCTCTTCCCCGGCGTGCTGCCGGTTCCACTCGATGAGCGCCGCGAGGGAACGCGGGGTCCCTTCCGGAGCGCTCGCGGGAAGTCCCGCGAGATAGGCATTCAGGCCGTGCTTGAACTCGTACAGCATGATCTCGAATTCGCCGGCGTCGTACTCCCCGAGGTGCGGGATCTCCACCGGGTCGACCAGCACCGCTCCGAGCTGGCGCAGCAGCTCGAGCACCGCCGTCATCTGGCGGTCGACCTCCGGGTGCCAGCCGAAAAACTTGCGCACCACACCGAGACGCGCTCCGGCGAGACCGTTGGCGTCGAGGGCCCGGGTGTAGTCCCCCGCCTTGCCGGCCGCGGCTGCCGTCGCCGGATCGAGCAGATCTGTGCCGGCGATCGCGGAGAGCAGGATCGCCGCGTCGGCCACCGTGCGGCACATCGGCCCGGCGGTGTCCTGGGTGGAGGAGATCGGAATGATGCCGCGCCGCGAGACCAGGCCGACCGTCGGCTTGAGTCCGACCAGGCCGCACATGGACGATGGGCAGAGGATCGAGCCGTCGGTCTCGGTGCCGATGCCGGCCGCGGCCAGGTTGCCGGAGATGCCGGAACCGGTGCCGCTCGACGAGCCGCACGGGTTGCGATCGAGGGCATAGGGGTTGCGCACCTGCCCGCCGCGTCCGCTCCGCGCCAGCGCCAGCGAGCCGGCGCTGGTCTTCATCCGGTCGCCGGTATCGATGTTGTCCTTGAGGATCACCGGAATACCGTGCAGCGGCCCGCGCACCTTTCCCGCCTTGCGCTCGCGGTCGAGCGCCTCGGCGATCTCCAGCGCCTGCGGATTGGTCTCGGCGATGGCGTTCGTGCCCGTGCCGCCGACGCCGACGCGATCGACCTCGACGATCCGGCCGACATAGAGCTCGACCAGACGCTGCGAGGTCCAGCGGCCGGAGGCGAGTCCGGCGGAGAGGTCGCGAATCGTCAGCTCCTCGAGCTCGAACGGCTTGGCCGCCGCCGGCGCCGGCGCGCCCGCCGGCGCGCCGGGCTGCGCCAGCGCCGCCTCGCCAAGGGCGACGGCTCCGAGCGCCGCACCGCCGACCGTGCCCAACAGCTCTCGACGATTGAGTCCCTTGTCCTGCGGATCGGTGTGCTTCACCTGGCTCTCCTTGGCCGGCGTTGCCGGAGCGATGGCCTTGCGGCGCTCTGCGACTCTAGACCGACAGCGCGGCGAGGGTCGCCACGAGCAGCTGCCAGAAACGACCCACCGACGGAATCAGCACGCGCTCGTCGGGCGAGTGCGGGAACTCGATCTGCGGACCGAACGAGCTCATGTCCATGCCCGGGAACTTCTCGCCGATGAGCCCGCACTCGAGGCCGGCGTGGATCGCCTTGACCTCCGGCGCCCTGCCGAAGGTCGCGGTGTGCACCTCACGCAGGGTCGCGAGCAGCGCCGAGCCCATATCCGGCTTCCAGCCCGGGTAGCCCTCGCTCTGCGTCGCTTCGCCGCCGGCGAGCTCGGCGAACGCCGCGATCCGCTGCTGGGTAGCGCGCAGCGACGACATGACCGAGCTGCGGTTGCTCTGGTGGAGGCGCAGCACGACGCCGTCGGTGCGTACCTTGGCGAGGTTGGTGCTGGTCTCGACCAGGCCCGGGATGTCGCGGCTCATCGCCAGCACGCCGTGCGGCAGCGCCACCAGCAGCGCCAGCACGCGGGCGGTCGTCGCATCCGACCAGACCTCGGCCGGAATTGTCGCGGCAGCGGCGGCGGCGACCTCGACGCGCACCCCCTCTTCGACGCCGACGAGCTCTTCGGCGATCGTCGCGACCTGCGCTGCGAGCGCGCTCTCGAATCGCGCCACCTCGCCGCTCGCGACCCGAACCATCGCCGTCGCCTCGCGCGGGATGGCATTGTGCATGTTGCCGCCCTCGATACGGACCATCTCGAACTGGAACTCGCGCCAGAGAGCCTGCAGCGAGCGCGCCAATAGTGAGATCGCGTTGCCACGCTGAAGATGGATGTCGACGCCGGAATGCCCGCCCTTGAAGCCGGACAGACGCAGCGAGAGCGCCGTCAGGCCCTCGGCGCCGAACATCGTCTCGAGCGGGATCGCGAGATCCGTCCCGGCGCCGCCGGCGCAACCGACGTAGACCGCGTACTCCTCCTCCGTGTCCAGATTGAGCAGGCGCTTGGCGGTGAGGCTCCGCGGATCGAGCTCGGCAGCGCCGGTCAGACCGGTCTCCTCGTCCATCGTGAAGAGCAGCTCGAGCGGTCCGTGCACGAGATCGGGCGACTCCATGACCGCGAGCATCGCCGCGACGCCGATCCCGTTGTCCGACCCGAGCGTCGTGCCGGTGGCGTAGAGGTAGTCGCCGTCGCGCCGCGGCCGGATCGCATCGACGGCGAAGTCGAAGGTGACGTCCGAGTTCTTCTCGCACACCATGTCGAGATGCGCCTGCAGGGCGAGCGGCGCAGCCTTCTCCCGCCCCGGCGTCGCCGGTACGCGGACGACGACGTTGCCCGCGGCGTCGGTCGCAGCCGTCAGGTTGTGCGCCGCGGCGACGGCGCGCACGTACTGGCGCATGCCCTCTTCGTTCTTCGAGCCGCGGGGGATGGCGAGGATATGGTCGAAGTGGCGCCAGAGCGCCGTCGGTTCGAGCGCGCTGACGAAGGTCGGAGAGAAGTTGGCGGACGTAGTCATGGCTACATTCTAGGCGCTCTCGGGTCCTTGGGCTGCGGGTTTGCCAGGCAGCGGAGGTCGCGCTGCTCCGGCACTCGGGATCCAAGGCGGGCTCCTACTTGAAGCGTGGT
>JBGARM010000086.1:0-9575 GCA_044230215.1 Thermoanaerobaculia bacterium
ACCAGTTCCGGCAGGGACGTCGCCGCCGCCACGAAGAGCGTGCCCACGAAGGATGCGTTCCAGCCGTAGGCCGCGGTGATCGCCTTGCCCGCGAGGGGAAGCACCGTGCCGGCCACGAGGACGATCGCCGCGGCGCCGGCGTAGCGCAGGATCGCCTGCCGCAGCGTGCGCTCGAGCTGGCCGTCGCCTACGCCAAAGAGCGCGTCCAGTTCGGCGTGCCGATCGCCAGCCACCAGGCGATCCAGTTCCAGCTCGCGCGCATGGCGACCGAGCTCGCCGCGGCGCGCGCCCTGCTCTGGCACGCCGCGGCGTCCGAGAAGTCGGCTTCGGCCGGTCGCCTGGCGGCGGAAGCCAAGGCCTACGCCAGCGAAGCCGCCAACCGGGCAGTGTGGGATGCGCTGCAGATTCACGGTGGCAACGGAGTGAGCGAGGAGTACGAGATCGCCCGCCTCTATCGCGACGTGCGCGTGACGACGATCTACGAAGGCACGAGCGAGATGCAGCGCCTGGTCATCGCGCGGCATCTGCTGGGCGCGTGATCCCCGGCGCAGAGCCGCCGCCGCAGGCGGCGCCGAAGGTCCTCGCGATCGTCCTCAACTACAACGGCCGCGACATCACGATTTCGACCGTCGCGAGCCTCCTCGCGCTCGACTATCCCGAGCTCGGCATCCTGGTCGTCGACAACGGTTCGAGCGACGGCTCGGACGCGGCGATCGCCGCCGCCTTCCCCGGGGTTCGCCGGCTGCGCACCGAGGTCAATCTGGGTATCTCCGGCGGGCTGAACCTGGGCTTCCGGGCCGGCCTGGCGGAGGGCTGGGATTACCTCATGCCGATGAACAACGACATCGAGGTCGCGCCCGACCTGCTGCGCGAGCTGGTGGCGGCGGCCGAGGCCGACCCGGCGATCGGCTGCGTCGGACCCAAGTGCTACTACTACTACGGCGACCGCAACCGGCTCTGGTCGGCGGGGGGCAGGCTCGGGTACCGCGAAGCGGTCACCCGGGAGCGGGGGATGGGGGAGCTCGACCGCGGGCAGTACGACGGCGACGGCGAGGTCGATTACACGAACGGTGCCTTGATGCTGATTCGCCGCCAGGCCCTGCAGGCTGCCGGCCTGTGGGATCCCGTCTACCATGTGTCGGTCGAAGACGCCGACTGGTGCGTGCGCATGAAGCAGGTCGGATACCGCTGCTGGTACGCGCACCGGGCGCGGCTGTGGCACATGGTGTCGCCGACGACCGGGGGGTATACGGCCGGCAGGACCTACCGCACCGGCCGGTCGACGGCGATTTTCGTCCGCAAGTACGCCGGGCTGGCAGGCTGGGCGGGGTTCCTCTTCTGGACCGCGCTCGCCTTGCCGGCCGCCTTCCTGCGCGAGCTCCCGCGCGGCAACACGGCCGCGGTCGTGGCCAAGTTCCGCGGCCTGCTCGCCGGTCTGCGGGAAGCGCTGCCGCCGCCCCCGACGGCCTGATTTCGGGCGACGACCGGCGCCGGCCCCGGCACCCCCCGGCCGGACACCGGGAGCCTTATACTCTCCCCTCGCAGGAATCCGAGGAGAACCCGAACATGTCCGTCCAGGAACCGCCACAGGAAGCCTCCCCGGCCCAGCCGAAAGTGGCCACGACTCCGCTGCGCGAGGAAGTACGGGCGCGCGCCCAGGCAGCGCGCGAGCGTTGGCAGGCGACCCGCGATCGCGAGGCCGCGGCGCGGCCCCACTGGAAGAAGGACTTCACGACGGTCTCCGGCCAGCCGGTGCCGGAGCTGGTCACCCCGGACCAGTCGCTCGCCGACCCGATCGCTGACATCGGTGTGCCCGGGGAGTTCCCCTACGTCCGCGGCATCCATCCGACGGGCTATCGCGGCAAGCTCTGGACGATGCGCCAGTTCGCCGGCTTCGGCTCGGCGGCGGACACCAACCAGCGCTTCAAGTACCTGCTGTCGCAGGGGCAGACGGGGCTGTCGGTCGCCTTCCACCTGCCGACCCTCTACGGCTACGATTCGGACCACAAGATGGCCGCCGGCGAGGTCGGCAAGTGCGGCGTCGCCATCGACTCTCTGGCCGACATGGAGGCCCTGTTCGACGGCATTCCGTTGGGCGAGGTCACCACCTCGATGACGATCAACTCGACCGCCCCGATCCTGTTCGCGATGTACCTCGCGGTGGCCGAGAAGCAGGGGGTCGACATCGCCAGCCGGGTCTCGGGTACGCTGCAGAACGACATCCTCAAGGAATACATCGCGCAGAAGGAGTACATCTACCCGCCGCGGCCATCGATGCGGCTGATCACCGACCAGTTCTCGTTCGCCGCCGAACGGGTGCCGAAGTGGAACACGATCTCGATCTCCGGCTACCACATCCGCGAAGCCGGCTCGACCGCGCTGCAGGAGTTGGCCTTCACCCTGCGCGACGGCATGGAGTACGTCGAATATGGCGTCCGCGCCGGGCTCGACGTCGACGCGTTCGCGCCGCGGCTCTCGTTCTTCTTCAACAGTCACAACGACTTCTTCGAGGAGATCGCCAAGTTCCGCGCGGCGCGGAAGATCTGGGCCACCGTCATGCGCGAGCGCTACGGGGCGAAGAATCCGCGCAGCTGGATGTGCCGTTTCCACACCCAGACGGCGGGCTGCTCGCTCACCGCGCAGCAGCCGGTCAACAACGTCGTGCGCACCGCCGTGCAGGCCCTGGCGGCGATCCTCGGCGGCACGCAGTCGCTGCATACCAATGCGCTCGACGAGACGCTTGCCCTGCCGACCGAAGAGAACGCGCGCATCGCCCTGCGGACGCAGCAGATCCTGGCGCACGAGTCGGGGGTCATCAACACCGTCGACCCGCTGGGTGGCAGCTGGTTCGTCGAGGAGATGACGCGCAAGATGGTCGACGGCGCGTTCGACTACTTCCGCCGCATCGACGAGCTCGGCGGCATGGTCGAGGCGATCGAGGCGGGCTTCCCGCAGCGCGAGATCATGGACGCCGCCTTCGCCTACCAGCGGGCGGTGGAGAAGAACGAGAAGCTGGTGGTCGGCATGAACGCCTTCGTGGTCGAGAACGAGGCGCCGATGGAGACGCTCTACATCTCGGACGACCTCGCCGACGTGCAGGTAGCGGCGCTCGACAAGGTGAAGTCGGCGCGTGACCGCGGCGCCGTGGCGCGCACTCTCGACGCCTTGCGCACCGGGGCCCGCGGCGAGGCGAACACCATGCCGCTCATCCTCGACTGCGTGAAGAGCTACTGCACCGTCGGGGAGATCAGCGACGCCATGCGCGACGTCTTCGGCACCTACGAAGAGCCGGCGGTCTTCTGAGGTCGCGATGAGCTCCCTCCTTCCGACGGTTCGCGGCCTGATCGCCTACACCATCTGGGCCGACCGCACGGTGCTCGCCGAGCTCGGCAACGTGCGGCCCGAGGATCTGACGCGCGAGACCGGCACCAGTTTCCATTCGATGCTCGGCACGATGGCGCACATCCTGGGCTCGGAGCAGCTCTGGCTCTCGCGCTTCCTCGGCATCCCGCTGGGCCACGTGCCGTCGATCGACGACTACCCGACGCTGGCGGCGCTGGCGGCGAGCTACGAGGACTTCTGGCCACAGCTCGAGTTCTTCCTCGCGTCGCTGGCCGAAGAGCAACTCGACCAGGAGTTCACCTGGACGAACCTCGCCGGCGAAACCCACACCGCGCCCTTCCGCCAGGTCCTGCTGCACTTCGTCAACCACGCGACCTACCATCGCGGGCAGGTGGTGAGCCTCCTCCGGCAGTTGGGCTACATTCCGCCGCACACCGACCTGGTCTATTTCCGGGGGGCCTTCTGAAACTGCCAGCGGTCGCGGTCGCCGCCGCCGCGCTGCTGCTGAGCCTCGCCACCCTCGGCTGTCCAGGTCCCCGCAAGGAAGCGCAGGGCACACGCCTGTTCGATCCGGCCACTGCCCCGGAAGTCACCTGGCCGGCGGGTGCCGACCTGCCGGAATCGGGGCTCCGGGCGGGCGAGGATCTGGCGACCTTCGACCCGGCGGGGCCGGCCTACATCGCCCGCGTGCGGCTCGGCGAGGTCTTCACCCGCGAGGAGCGACTGGCCCTCGTCGCTCCGAAGGGCTCGGTCTTCAGGTACGAGGTCACCGTTCCGCCGGCGGGACGACTGCGCTTCGGCGTCGGCGTCCTCGACATCGCCGAGAAGGGCGGCTCGGTCGGGATGCAGGTCCGGATCGGGCGCCCTGGTGCCGCGGCAGAGGCGGTCTTCGAGCGCCAGGTCGCGGCGGAAGTGCCGGGCCGGTGGCAGGATGAAGAGGTCGACCTCTCCGCCTGGAGCGGCCAGGCGGTCAGTCTCGTATTTGCGGCGCTCGCGGGCGATGGCGCCGGCCTGATCGCCGCCTGGTCGGCGCCGTATCTCGCCAGCGCTCCCGCAGCCGCGGCCCCGGCCGGGGCGGTTGCCGCCGGGGCTCGCCGAACCCGGCCGAATATCGTCTGGATCAGCCTCGACACCCTGCGAGCGGATCATCTGGGGGCCTACGGGTATAAGCGTCCGACGTCGCCCAACCTCGACGCTTTCGCCGCTCGCGGCCTGCGATTCCGTTGGGCGATCAGTCAGGCGCCGTGGACCCGTCCGTCGCATCGCTCGATGCTGACCGGCGTCTATCCGCCCGCGGCGGCCTCGACTCGCCGATGATCGGCGAGGTGCTCTATCGCGCGGGTTACCAGACCTTCGCCGTCACCGGTGGCGGGCAGGTCGATTCGACGCTGGGTTTCGACCGCGGCTTCGAGATCTACCGTGTCTGGGACTGGATCCACGAGCCGCAGAAAATGGTCGACTGGACGCGCAGCCGGGCGCAACATTCGGATCGTCCGTTCTTCGCCTTCCTGCACTGCTACGAAGTTCACGAGCCCTACACCCACACCCGGTTCGCCGAGGGCATGCCCGGCGGACGGCTGGCGGGGGAGTTCTCGAAGGAGATCTGGAACCGCCTGCGCAAGCACTTCTCGGACGAGGAGAAGCGCTACGCCGAGGCGATGTACGACGGCGATATCGCCTATACCGACGGCAAGCTGGGAGAGTTCTTCGCCAGCTTCGAGAGTGCCGGCTTGCTGGCCGACTCGATCGTCATCGTGACCAGCGACCACGGCGAGCAGTTCTGGGAGAACGGCTCCTGGGGGCACGGACAGAATCTGCACGATCATCAGATTCACGTGCCACTGCTGGTCTACCTGCCGGAGTCCGTGCGCCAGGCGCTGAACGAGGTCAGCCGCGCGAAGGGCAAGGGGCCGGCGCTCGTCCAGGGAGTGATCGAAGATCAGGTCGAGCTCATCGACCTCTATCCGACTTTGCTCGATCTCGTCGGCGCCGGACTCGAGAGCCCGGTCAACGGGCGGAGCCTGCGCTCCCTGCTCGAAGGCCAGGGGTCGCTGCCGGCGCGCGAGGCGTTCGCCGAGCACACGAACGTGAAGGAGAACGAGCAGAAGGCGCTGCGCACGCCGCGATTCAAGTTCATCGTTTCGATTCCCCGGCGGTCCTCCGACTCGCGGGACGAGAGCTTCGAGCTCTACGACTTGAAGCGCGATCCCGGAGAGCAGCAGAATCTGGCGCCGGGTCTAGCTGCGCGGGTGGTCGAGTTGCGCGCCAAGCTGGGCCGGATCATGGACGGTGGCGAGACCGCGCGGGACGAAGAGGTACCTGCCGACATCGACAACGACCTGCGCGAGCAGCTCAAAGCCCTGGGCTATATCGGCAACTGACGCCCCCAAAATTGCATTTCCCCTGTTAGAATCAAGCGGATGGCCGACATGAGCAGACGCATCCTGATCGCCAAGCCCGGCTTGGACGGGCATGATCGCGGCGCCAAGGTGGTGGCGCGCGCACTGCGCGACGCCGGTTTCGAGGTGATCTACACCGGCCTGCGGCAGACTCCGGAGCAGATCGCCTCGGCAGCGGTGCAGGAGGACGTCGATGCGGTGGGGCTATCGATCCTCTCCGGGGCTCACAACCGGCTGCTGCCCGAGATTACCCGGCTGCTGCGCGAAGCGGGCGCCGAGGAGATGCTGGTGTTCGCCGGCGGGATCATTCCGGATCGTGATGTCGAGACCCTGAAGAAGGCCGGAATCGATCAGATCTTTCTCCCCGGAACCAACACCGGGGATATCGTGAAGTATCTCGAACAGCGCCTCGTTCGGGCCTGAACAGAGGGTCTCCCTGGACGAGGGCCGCCGGCCCCGGGGAGCGACTCGGAGGAGCAATGACGAAGACGATTCTGCTGGCTGACGACAGCGTGACCATCCAGAAGGTCGTGGAACTGACCTTCATGGACGAGGATTTTCGCGTCTCTGCGGTCTCGAACGGCGCCGAGGCGATCGCCCGGCTGAGCGAGTCGAAGCCGGACGTGGTCATCGCCGATGTGCACATGCCCGGAGCCGGTGGCTTCGAGGTCTGCCGGCGCTCCAAGGAGCTGTATCCGACGGTACCCGTACTCCTTCTCGTCGGCACTTTCGAGGGCTTCGACGCCGACGAGGCGATGCGCTGCGGCGCCGACGGTCACCTGAAGAAGCCGTTCGACTCGCAGGAGCTCATGCGACGCGTGCGCGAGCTCGCCGCGGCGCCTTCGCGTTCCGTGCCGGTGCCGTCGGCCGAGCCGGATTTCGCCGAAGAGGCGCCGGCCAGCGATCTCTCCGCCGCCGACGACATTTACGCCGCTGCGCCGGTGGGGGAGCTCTGGGAACCGCTCGACGAAGGCCTGCCGGCCCTCGAGCTCGCCCCCGACACGCCGGCGGAAGCGCCGTCCCCGGTGGCCTTCGCAGCCTACGAGCCGGCAGAGATGTCGACCCGTTTCGTGCCGATGCAGGCAGATCCCGAGCCCGTCGGGCTGCCGGCGGCTGAGCCGGTGGCCGCACCCGCTCCTTCCGGCTCAGCGCCGTCGGCGGCGACTTTCGCCGCGGCGGCGCTCTCCGACGCCGATGTCGATCGCATCGCCCGGCGCATGCTCGAGCTGGCCGGCGACAAGGCGGTGCGCGACGTGGCCTGGGAGGTGGTGCCCGATCTCGCCGAGGTACTCCTCAAGAGCCGCATCCGCGAATTGGAATCTTCTATCGACTAGCCTGCCCGGGTCGGCGCGCGCGGGCTCCGGCGGGGGTCGGCGTCCGACCCTCTTCCGGCGTCCTCGACCGGCCGCCTCATGAGGACGACTCCGATCATCGAGATGGACAAGCGTTTCGACCCCAAGAGCTACGAGAGTCGCTGGCAGGAGGAGTGGGCGGCGCAGGGCTACTTCGTCTGCGCCGTCCCCGGCGCTGCCTCCGCTTCGGCGGACGCAGCCGCGACCGGCGCGCCCTACTGCATCATGATCCCGCCGCCGAACATCACCGGCAAGCTGCACATGGGGCATGCCCTGCAGTCCACCTTGCAGGACCTCCTGACGCGCTGGCGGCGGATGCAGGGCCGCAACGCCCTCTGGCTGCCCGGCACCGATCATGCCGGCATCGCGACACAGCTCATGGTGGAGCGCGATCTGGCGAAGGAGGGCAAGTCGCGGCTCGATCTCGGACGGGAGCAGTTCCTGCAACGGGTCTGGAGCTGGAAGGAGCAGTACCAGGGCAACATCCGCCGGCAGCTCGACCTCCTCGGTGCTTCGTGCGACTGGACGCGCGAGCGTTTCACTCTCGACGAAGGCCTTTCGCATGCGGTGCGCGAGGCGTTCGTGCGGCTCTACGACGAGGGGCGGATCACGCGCGGCGAGTACCTGGTGAACTGGTCGACCGGACTCGACACCGCGATCTCCGACCTCGAGGTCGAGATGCGCCCGGTCAAGGACAAGCTGTGGAAGATCGCCTATCCGGTCGCCGGCAGCGACGAGCGCGTCGTCGTGGCCACGACGCGGCCGGAGACTCTGCTCGGCGACACCGCGCTCGCGGTGCATCCCGCCGACGAGCGCTACCGGCATCTCGTCGGCAAGCAGGCGATCGTGCCGATCGCCGGCCGGCTCGTCCCGTTCGTCGCCGACGAGTCCGTCGAACGCGAGTTCGGGACCGGTGTCGTCAAGGTGACGCCGTACCACGATCCGGCGGACTTCGAGACCGGTCGCCGGCACGGCCTTCCCGGCATTCAGGTCATCGACCGCAAGGGGCTGATGACCGCCGCGGCCGGCGCCGAATTCGCCGGCCTGGACGTCGAAGCGGCGCGTGAGCTGGTGCTCGCCAAGCTGCGTGAGTCGGGCCTGCTGGTGCACGAAGAGGACTATCTCCACAACGTGGGTTTCTGTCAGCGCAGCGGCGTGCGCGTGCAGCCGCTCATGTCGACGCAGTGGTTCTGCGACGTCTCGACGATGGCGGCCGAAGCGCTCGCGGCGCACGACGACGGCCGGCTCGAGCTCGTCCCCGCCTCCTGGGGGAAGACCTGGGAGCATTGGCTGCAGAACATCCGCCCCTGGTGCATCTCGCGGCAGCTGTGGTGGGGGCACCAGATTCCGGCCTGGTACGACGAGGCCGGCGTCTGCTACGTCGCCCGCTCGCGCGAAGAGGCCGCAGCCAAAGCGGGGCACGACCGCCTCACCCAGGATGGCGACGTGCTCGACACCTGGTTCTCGTCGGCTCTCTGGCCGTTCTCGACCCTCGGCTGGCCGGAGAAGACCGCCGACCTCGCCTTCTTCTATCCGACCTCGGTGCTGATCACCGGCTTCGACATTCTCTTCTTCTGGGTGGCGAGAATGGTGATGATGGGGCTGCACTTCACCGGCGAGAGCCCGTTCGCCCGCGTCCACCTGACCGGCCTCGTGCGCGACGCCGACGGCGTCAAGATGTCGAAGACCAAGGGCAACGTGCTGGACCCCGAGGACCTGATCGAAGAGTACGGCGCCGACGCGGTGCGCTTCACGCTGGCGCTGCTCGACAGCCCGGGGCGCGACATCCCGCTGGATCCCGAGCGCATGGCGGGCTACCGGGCGTTCGGCAACAAGATCTGGAACGCCACCCGCTTCGCGCTCTCCAAGGTCGGCGAGGCGCAGATTCCGCGGTCGATCGACTTCCAGAAGTTGGCGCTCCCCGAGCGTTGGATCCTGTCGCGATTGTCGGCGACCGCGGCGACCGTCGACTCGGCGCTCGAGGATTTCCGTTTCGATCTCGCCTGTTCGGCGCTCTACGCCTTCTTCTGGAGCGACTTCTGCGACTGGTACATCGAGATGGCGAAGCCGGGTTTCGAGCCGGGAAGCGAAAGGCCGCTGGTGAAGGAAGTGCTCCTCCTGACCCTCGATCGGTCGCTGCGTCTTCTGCACCCGGCGATGCCTTTCCTCACCGAGGAGCTGTGGCAGAAGTTGCCCGGGCACGAGGCCATTCATCCGCAAACCATCTGTCTCGCAGCCTTCCCCGCGCGCGAGCCCGAGTGGACCCTGTCCGGAGGGGACGAAGCTCTGATGGAGCTGTTCCAGGAAACGGTCACGATCCTGCGCAACGAACGCGCCGACCGGAAGCTGACGCATCGCGTCAAGGCGGACCTCTACCTGCAGCCAGCCAAGGCCGGGGACGGGGCGGCCGGACTCGCCTATCTCGCCTCCGGGGAAGGGCAGCGGCTGCTCGCCTCGATCGCCGGAGTGCAGCGCGTCATCG
>JBGARM010000087.1:0-9524 GCA_044230215.1 Thermoanaerobaculia bacterium
GTTCGCCCGTCTGTTCGGCTTCGCCGGCGTCTCCGGCATCGGCGCGCAGGTCGCCGGCTGCGGCAGTGAACCTCCCGGACCGGCGCCCGCCCGGCTGCCGCTGTCGGCGCTGCCACCCGCGGGGCGCCTGCGGGTGCTGCACCGCGGCGATCCGGTCGAGTTGCGGCGCGAGGGCGAGGAGATTCGCGCGCGCTCGCTGCTGTGCACCCATCAGGGTTGCGAAGTCCGCTGGCGCGCCGACCTCGAACGCTACCGCTGCCCCTGCCATCAGGGCATGTTCGATGCCGAGGGAAAGCCCTTCTCGGGACCGCCGTTGCGACCCCTGGGCGAGCTACCCGTGCGGGTCGAGGCGGGAGAGATCGTCGTCGGCGACGCGCCGACGACCTAGCCCGCGAGCGCGGGCCTCAAGTCCACCAGACTTCAGCGACTGCCGGCTCGTGCCGCGGCAGCGCCAGGATTCCGAGCCGGCCGAGCTCTGCCGCCGCCGCCTCCGCGGCGCGGGGAAGTGCGGCGGCGACCTCGGGCGAGAGCTCGGTACCGAGCTCGATCTGCTGCGGCACGATGCCCACGAGCAGGACGTCGCGCGGCGCTTCGCCGAAGAACTCGGCGGAGAGCAGCGCCTCCCGCAGACCGGGATCGTGCGGCGAGAGACGGGGATTCAAAAGGGGGGCGGCGAGGATCTCGTTGCGCGTCAAGCACCGGACGGTGCCCGGCGGCGACTGCACACGGAGCGCGTCGAAGACGATCAACGCGTCGTAGCCGCCGATCTGGTGGGCGAGTTCGGGGCCGGGGGTGCCGATGTCGAGCAGTTCGACCTCGGCGGGCAGCTCGTAGAGCGACGCGAAGGTGGCGAGAGCCGAGGGACCCACGCCGTCGTCGCGCATCAGGATGCAGCCCATCCCCAGCACCAGGGTGCGTTTCGTCACGCCCCTCTCCTCGTCCGCCCCCGAAAACATCAGCTTCCCAGCACCTGGATCGCCGCGGTTTCGTTGCCTTCCGGGTCGAAGGCGTGGATGGCGCACGCCAGGCACGGATCGAAGGAGTGGATCGTGCGCACCACCTCGAGCGGACGCTCGCTGTCGGCGATCGGGTTGCCGACGAGCGAGGACTCGTAGGGCCCCATCTGACCCTGGGCGTCGCGCGGGCCGGCATTCCAGGTCGACGGTACGACCGCCTGGTAGTTGGCGATCCGGCCATCGCGGATGACCACCCAGTGCGACAGGGTGCCGCGCGGCGCCTCGTGGAAGCCGAAGCCCTTGACCTCGCCCTTGGGGAAGACCGGCTTGTTCCAGATGGCGACGTCGCCCTTGGCGATGTTGCCGACCAGCAGGCCCCAGTGCTTGAGCGAGAGATCTGCCAGGACCGCGCAGCGAATCGCGCGGGCGAGGTGGCGGCCGAGGGTCGAGTGCAGCGCGGTGAGCGGGATCTTGACCTTGGCGATCGACGAAGCGAGCGCCACCGATTCATTGACGCGCTTGGTGATGAGCTCGTGGCCGGAGGCGTAGCCCATGAGAATCTGGGCGAGCGGCCCGACCTGCATCGCCTTGCCCTCGAAGCGCGGCGCCTTGACCCAGGAGTACTTGCCGTCGTCCTGGAAGTCGGTGTACTGCGGCTTCGGCAGATCCTCTTCCCACGGGTGCTTCTGCCAGTCTCCCTCGTACCAGGCATGGGCGACCGACTCCTCGACCTTGGCCTGGAAGAGCGGATCGTTGAAGGTCGTGATCGGCCGGTAGGAGGCGAGATCGCCGCCCATGATGACGCCGCCGGGCAGGTCGAACTCGGTTCCCTTGCCGTCGAGGGGCAGGTCGGGCACCGCCATGTAGTTGGTGACGCCCGCGCCGTAGCCGAGCCATTCCGGATACATCGAGCCGATGGCGATCACGTCGGGGAGATAGACCTGCTCGACGAAGGTCTTGACCTCTTCGAGCGTGTCCTTGATGAAGTAGAGCTTCTCCATGTTGAGCGTCGCGTCGTTGTCGAGATTGATCGCGTTGGCGACGCCGCCGACCGCCAGATTCTGGATGTTCGGCGTCTTGCTGCCGAGAATCGCGACGACCTTGTTCGCCTTGCGCTGGTAGTCGAGCGCCTGCAGGTAGTGCGAGACGGCGAGGAGGTTCACCTCGGGCGGCAGGTGCATCGCCGGATGCCCCCAGTAGCCGTTGGTGAAGATGCCGAGCTGGCCCGAGGCGATCAACGCCTCGAGCTTGCCCTTGACCGCCGCGAGCTCGCGGGTGCTGTTGTGCGGCCACGGCGAGAGTGATTCGGCGAGCGCCGACGCCTTCGCCGGATCGGCCTTGAGCGCCGAGGTGACGTCGACCCAATCGAGCGCCGAGAGATGGTAGAAGTGGACGATGTGGTCGTGCAGGGCGTGGGCGCAGAGGATCAGATTGCGGATGTACTGCGCGTTCATCGGAATCTCGAGGCCGATGGCGTTCTCGACCGCGCGCACCGAGGTGATGGCATGCACGGTGGTGCAGACGCCGCAGATGCGCTGGGCAAAGAGCCAGGCTTCGCGCGGATCACGCCCCTCGAGAATGAGCTCGATGCCGCGGAACATCTGGCCCGAAGACCAGGACTTGGTGACCTTCCCGCCGTCCACCTCGACGTCGATGCGCAGGTGTCCTTCGATGCGGGTGATCGGGTCGACGACGATGCGCTTGGACATTTTCAGTCACTCCTAGGATCGGCGGGTCGCGGCGGCAGTGCGGCCACCGAGGATGGGGAAGGTCTTTACGGCCCAGAGGTAGATGGCGAGCTCGGCGGCGACGAAACCGAAGGTCACCAGGAGCTCGGGAATCGCCGGGAAGTAGCTGTAGTGCTCGCCCGGGTTGAAGGCGACGAGATAGGTGTTGAGCCGGAAGCCGACGCCGGCGAGGATGAGCAGAATCCCCGCCCGCACCTGCCAGACCGGATCGAACCGCCGCGCCGGGGAGATGAGGATGACCGCGGCGGCGAGATGCATCGCGAGCTCGGCAACGAAGACGGCGCCGAGGGGCGAGCCCAGAAGGCTGAGCTCGCCGGCGAGTGCCACTTCACCGAGCCGGAAGGCGACGAAGAAGAGCGCCACCCACTTGGCGACATCGGCCAGCCGGCCGAGCATCTCGGTTTCGCGCGGCCGGCCGAACGCCTTGGCGGCGAAGGCCGACTCGCAGACCACGATGCCGTAGCCCATGATGAGGCAGGAGAGGATGAAGAGGAACGGCAGCCAGGGGGTGAACCAGAGCGGGTGGAGGCGCGGCCCGGAGAGCAGCATCATCGTGCCGAGCGACGACTGGTGCATGGTCGGCAGCAGTACCCCGAGGGCGATGATCCAGACGCCGTTGCTATGGACGAAGCGGAGCGCCTTCTTGGCGAAGCTCGCGCGCCGCGGATTCGGGCTCTGGAGCATCTTCTCCCACAGCGCCGGCGAGAGCTCGATGAGCAGAACGAAGTTGTAGAGCATGACGCAGATGGCGACTTCGAGCTGCGGCGAGTGGCTCCAATGCCAGACGAAGACCGGGATCTTCCACAGATCCCAGTAGCGCCCGAGGTCGACGGTGACGGCGAGGACGGCGAGGCCGTAGCCCAAGAGGCTGGTCAGGACGGCCGGGCGCACCAGCGGGTGGTATTGGCCCTTGTTGAGGATGTAGACCAGCAGCGCCACGGCGTAGCCGCCGCAGCCCAACGCCGTGCCGACGACGACATCGAAGGCGATCCAGATTCCCCACGGATAGCCGTTGGAGAGATTGGTCACCGCGCCGATGCCGAAGAGGAAGCGCCAGATCGCCACCGCGACGCCGATGCCGGCGACGAGCAGGAGCCAGCGGAACTGACGGGTGAAGAGTGGGCCGGGGACCGGGGTGTGGAGCGGTTCGTGGACCGCAGCGTGGGCGTTCACAGTTGGCCTCCCTCGTTGCCGGTTTCGTCGTCCTTGTTGGCGCGCCGGTTGCGCAGCATCACGCCGGCGAGCACGGCGTAGGCCGCAACCGGAGCGATGAAGCCCTTGTAGAGGCCCTCCTGGATCGAATAGGCCGTCCGCGCGACGCCTTCCTTGCCGAGTGTCGGCAGACCGAGCTTCTCGAACGGCACGTGCGAGAGATAGAGCACCTGCGTGCCGCCGCCGTCGAACTCGCCGTAGACCCGGTCTTCGAAGTACTTGCCGGGCTCTTCGGCGATACGGCGCTTGGCTTCCTGCAGGAGCTCGGTGCGCCTGCCGTAGATCACCGCTTCGCGCGGGCACACCTCGCAGCAGGCCGGACCGTGGCCCTTGGGGTAGCGCGTGAAGCCGTCCTGCTCGGTGAGCGCTGCGCCCTCGATACGGTGGCGGCAGAGCTCGCACTTGACGACGTTGGGCAGCGCCTTGTCGAACTCGAACTTCGGAATGTTGAACGGACAGGCCATCTGGCAGTAGCGGCAGCCGACGCAGTAGAACGGATCCCACTCGACGACGCCGGTGACCTCGTTCTTGTGGAAGGCGTGCAACATGCAGGCAGAGGCGCAGGCCGGATCGACGCAGTGCATGCACTGCGCCTTCATGTAGGAGACGCGGTCGCCCTCCTTGTAGAGCTTGATGACGTTCTTCGTCTTGCCGTTGAGATCCTGCGGCATCTGCCAGAGGCCCTCGGCGCCGGTGTCGGGCTCGAGGTGATTGGCCTCGCGGCAGGCGACGACGCAACTCTTGCAGCCGATGCAGACGGTGGTGTCGTAGAGCATGCCCATGGCGTCGGGCAGCGGCTCGATCTTCTGTGCGGCGGCAGCCGGGACGCTGCAGGTGGCTGCAGCGGCCGAGCCGGCCGCGAGAACCTTCAGGAGACTGCGACGATCGGTGGTGGTCGCCATGGTCGGCCTCGTCAGTTCTGCGGCTTCGGTTCGTCGTCGCCGAGCTTCTTGGCGGCCATCCAGGCCGCGCCGACCACCGCGCCGCCCACCAGACCGGCGACGCCGGTCGCCACTGGGCTCACGCCGCCCTGCGGGGCATGGATCGGGGGATAGGTGTCGGGCGGCGTCGGCCGCTCGATCGGCACGGTGTCGTGCAGCGGGATGCGGAAGGCGACCTTCTGCTCGGTGCAACCGAAGCAGGGGTGGCCGAGACCGATCGGCCAGGCGCCGACGACCTCGTTGAAGTGGTTGACCGAGCAGTTGGCGTGCGTCGCCGGGCCCTTGCAACCGAGCCGGTAGAGGCACCAGCCCTGGCGGTGTCCCTCGTCGCCGAACTCGAGAGCGAAGCGGCCGGCGTCGAAGTGCGCGCGGCGCGGGCAGTGCTCGTGGATCGTCTGGCCGTAGGCGAACTTCGGCCGATTGAGCTCGTCGAGCGCCGGCAGGGTGCCGAGGGTGGCGTACTGCAGCACGGTGCCGAGCAGGTTGTAGGGGTTGGCGGGGCAGCCGGGGATCGACACCACCGTCTTGCCCTTGAGGATCTCGTGCGCGCCCGAGGCGCCGGTCGGATTCGGATCGGCGGAGGGTACGCCGCCCCAGGAGGCGCAGGAGCCGATGGCGATGATCGCCCCGGCCTTCTCGGCGGTCTCGTTGAGCATCTCGATCGCCGTCTGGCCGCCGATCTTGCAGTAGATCCCGCCGTCCTTGGTCGGGATCGCCCCTTCGACGATCAGCACGTACTTGCCGGCGTTGGCTTCCATCGCCGCGTGGCGGCACTCCTCGGCGAGCTTGCCCGAAGGCACCAGCAGGGTCTCGTGGTAGTCGAGCGAAATCAGGTCGAGGATCAGCTCGTCGAGCGCCGGCGCCGTCGTGCGCAGCAGCGACTCGGTGCAACCGGTGCACTCCTGGAAGTGCAGCCAGATGACCGACGGCTTCTTGCCCAGGACCGCGGCCTCGGCGAACTGCTCCGCCACACTGAGCGGCAGGCCGACCGCCGCCGCGGCGAGGGTGCAGAACTTGAGGAAGTCCCGCCGGCGCAGTTCGCGATCGAGCAGGCCCAACGAAGACTGGGACGAGGGGGTTTCAGCCAACATTTTCGCCTCCCTGGCAGGTTCGCGCCGACGGGTGGAAGCCGGAGCGGGGGATCGCAACGGTTTCTATCGGCTAGCGGTATGACCGGAAACGCCCCCACGGGTGGGAGGAGACTCCGGGTGGGCAGCGATTGGGCAGGAAGCGTTCCCCTCCAGCCGGGTGGGCGATTTCATCTTGCCTTCGCTTAGCGTCGTCGGCGGCATGCACGAGTACTCCCTGGTTCGCTCGCTGCTCGACCGCGTCGACGCCTCGGCGCGCGAACACCGGGCGACCTCGGTTGCCGCCCTGCGGGTGCGTATCGGCGAGGTCGCCGGAGTCGAGAGGGAGCTCTTTGCCTCGGCCTTCGAGCTGGCCAGGGCCGGAACCTGCTGTGCCGCAGCCGAGCTCGAGATCGTGGCGGGGGCGGCGCGCTGGGAGTGCACGAGCTGTAGAGTGGAGGCGCCGCGCGGCGGGGTGCTGCGCTGTCCCGCCTGTGGCGCGCCGGTGCGGCTGGCCGAAGGCGACGAGATCGTCCTCGAACGGATCGAGATGGAGGTACCCGAGCATGTGTGACGACTGCGGCTGCGGCGACACCGACAAGGTCTCGGTCGAGATTCACGAGAGTCTGCTGGCAGGCAATGCCCAGCAGGCAGCGCACAACCGCGAGCATTTCGCGGCGCGCGGCATGCTGGCGCTCAACCTGATGGGCTCGCCGGGCTCGGGAAAGACCGCACTTCTCGAGGCGACCGCGCGGGCCCTTGCGGCGGGCGGCTCGCAGCACCGGCTGGCGGCGCTGTCGGGCGACCTCGCCACCGATCACGACGGCGCGCGGCTGCGCGCTGCCGGCATCCCGGCGGCGACGATCACCACCGGCTCGGCTTGCCACCTCGACGCCAAGCTCGTCCACCATGCCCTGCATCACCTCGACCTCGGCGATGCCGATACGCTGGTCATCGAGAACGTCGGCAATCTCGTCTGTCCGGCGATCTACGACCTCGGCGAGGCGGCGGCGGTGGTGGCGCTCTCGGTGACCGAAGGGGAAGACAAGCCGCTCAAGTACCCGACGATGTTCCACCGTGCCGACCTGGTGCTGCTCACCAAAGTCGACCTGCTGCCGCATCTGCCCGGTTTCCGCATGGCGGTGCTCGAGGATGCCCTCGCCCGCCTCGGGACATGCCCACGCGCACCACGGGCACGGCGCTCCTGCGCACTCGCACTGAGCGCGCCGCGGCTTTCCGGACGCGCCAGGGTCGCCCGGAAGGTGCGACCGGTGTGCTAGCCTCGCGGCGGAAATCCTGCACCGGAAAAGAGACGATTGGCGGCTGAAACCCTCCCGTTCCGCTACCTCGCGGTCGACGGCCCCATCGGGGTCGGCAAGACCGTATTGGTGGACAAGCTGGTCCGTCGCTTCGAGGCCGTGAAGGTCCTCGAGGACGTCGAGAACCCCTTCCTGCCGGACTTCTACCGCGATCGTCCGGGGGCGACTTTCCAGACCCAGATGTACTTCCTGCTTTCGCGCTACAAGCAGCAGCACGAAGTGGTGCAGCAGGAGCTCTTCCAGCGCCTGGTGGTCTCCGACTACACCTTTCAGAAGGACCGGATCTTCGCCTACCTGACGCTCTCGGACGAGGAGCTGGCGATCTACGACCGGCTCTACACCACGCTCGAGCCGCAGGTGCCGGTGCCCGATCTGGTGCTCTATCTCACCGCCGACGTCGATACCTGCATGGCGCGCATCCGCAAGCGCGCGCGGAGCTTCGAGAAAGAGATCTCGGACGAGTACATGGCCGAGCTGATCGACGCCTACAACCACTACTTCCACTACTACAACCGCTCGCCCCTCCTGGTGGTGGACACCCGCAATCTCAACTTCCCCGACAGCAAGAGCGACTTCGAAGAGCTCGTGCAGCAGCTCCAGCGCCCGATTCGCGGCACCGAGTACTTCGTCCCCGCCCGCAAGCGCTGAAGATTCGGTTGCGAGGCGATTCGCTCGCCGCCGCCTCGTCTCAGGTGCCGAAGCCGAGGCGCCGCAGCATGAGCATGTCCGTCTCGCGGTCGGGCAGGGGCGGCACGTAGAGCGTCGAGATGGCGGTGACGTCCGCCGCGGCGAGGGCCGCCAGCGGCATCCGCAGGATCTTCGACGGCAGCATCGGCAGCGTGGTCGCCTCGTAGACGATCACCTCGTGTTCGGATGGGTAGGTTTCGAGCAGGCACTCGGCGAGAATGCCCAGTCCTTCGCGGCTCCACAGCGCCTCCTCGCGGAAATCCGCGACGCCGACGACGCCGATCTGCCAGAGAACGAGCCCCGAACAGGGATCGAAGCGTCGCCGCCGGAGGAGGAAGTCGGTCGCCTCGTGCTCCTGGCAGCCCACTTCGCCGGGGTCGAGGCCGAGATCCGCGAACAGGCAGTCGAGCGCCGAGATGCCGGGCAGCATGCGCGCCTCGTACCCTTCGGTACGGGCGCGCCTCACCGCCTCGTGGGGAGAATTGGCGAACACCCCGGGGTGGCCGTAGAAGATGGCACAGACCCGTTGCCCGCGACGGACGGGAGCGAGCAGGCGTTCGACGATCTCCTCGTAGGTGTCGTCGCGCGACTTGCCGACGCCGTAGGAGTCGACGAGATTCTCGGCCCCGGGAGCGAGCTCGAGCAGCCACTCGAGAGTCAGCAGGTCGGCGACGAGCACGAACCGCTTCTCCGCGGCGCGGATCACTCCCAGGGTCTCGCGCGTGACGTGCGCGGGTCCGGCGAGGCCGACCCCGACGATGGTGAGCGTGCCCTGGGTGCGCGACCTCCGGGGCGAGGATAAACTCGGGCGAACTCTAGGGGGATGGGGCATGTCGAAGAAGAATGTTGTGCGGCTGTTGGTGCGGCTGTTCGGCGATCCCAGGCATCTCGAGAAGCTGCGCAGGAACCCCGCGGCGACGCTCGCTGCGGCCGGCCTCACGCCAGCGGAAAGCGAGCTTGTGCTCTCGGGGAGTGACGCGAAGATCCGCGCCTATCTCGGCGCCGACTCCGACCGGGCGGCGATCCAGGCCAAGACAGTGGCGATCAAGGGGAAGACCGCAGCCATCAAGGGCAAGACAGCGGCGATCAAGGGAAAGACCACAGCCATCAAGGGCAAGACGGCGGCGATCAAGGGAAAGACCGCAGCCATCAAGGGCAAGACGGCGGCGATCAAGGGGAAGACTGCTGCCATCAAGGGCAAGACCGCAGCCATCAAGGGCAAGACAGTGGCGATCAAGGGCAAGACCGCGGCCATCAAGGCGATCACCTCCTCCGCCCCTGCCGCTATCTCCGAGAGCCCGATGACGCAGACTTCGCTGCTCGACGAAACCACGAGCTAGGAGCTCTGGCGCCAGCCACCGGGACCGGGGGGTCACCTGCCCGGCCCCGGAAGCCGCATCTCGGCGAGCATGCGGACGATGCGCGGGCGCGCTCTCAGCGGCTCCCACGCGGGATCCATCGCCAGCCAGACGAGCTCGGGGTCGCGCGCGTCGAAGGCGCGCACCAGCCACGCCTCGGCGCGATCGAGCTCCCCGGCGCCGGCGAGAATCGACACGCCGACGCCGATCGGGATGCGGCGGTCGTGCGAGAGCCG
>JBGARM010000088.1:0-9510 GCA_044230215.1 Thermoanaerobaculia bacterium
AGCTCGCCGGGGCCGAGCGAAGCGGCCCCGGACGGCCACCTTACTTCGCCTTCGGCGGAGCCAGGTCGGTGTTCGGGTTCTTGACCTTGTCGGTGGCGGTGAGGCCGGAGAGGATCTCGATCTTGATGCCGTCGGAGATGCCGGTGGTGATCTCGCGGCGCTCGAACTTCTGCGGCGCGGTCTCGACCTCGACGTACGGCTTCTCGCCCGCGAACTGCAGCAGCCCCTCGTCGAGCGCCAGCACCTGCTCGCGCTTCTCGAGCACGATGTCGGCCGAGGCGCTGTAGTTGGCGCGGATCAGCATCTCCTTGTGCGGCGCGAGGGCGGCGCGGATCTCGAACTGGATGGCGCCGTTCTCCTCCACCCCCTTGGGGGCGATGCGCTCGAGGGTGGCGTGGATCTTCTTCTCCGGCAGCGCGCCGATCGTCAGCTCGAGGTCCATCCCCGGCTTGATCTTGCCGACCTCCGACTCGTCCACCTTGCCCTTGAAGATCAGGTCGTCGAGGTCGGCGATCGAGGCGATGGTCGTGCCGTCGTTGAAGTTGTTCGACTCGATCACCGAGTTGCCGACCTCGAGCGGGACTTCGAGCACCGTGCCGCCGATCGTCGCCTTGACGACCGTCGTCGAGGCCGAAGCCATGCGCACGCTCGTCCCCTTGCGGACGATGTCGAGGTTGTCCTGCGCCCCCTTCAAGTCCTCCTTCGCCTGCTCCCAGGCGATCTCCGAGCGCTGGAAGTCGGCGGCCGAGATCGTGCCGTCTTCGACCAGGTTCTTGTTGCGCTGGTAGTCGCGTTCGGCGTCGCCGAGGGCGATCTTCGCCTTGTTGACCCGCGACTCGGCGGACGACAGCGAAACCATGTTGGGAATCACCCGCACCTTGGCGACCAGGTCCCCCTGCTTCACCACCTGGCCGGGCTCGACGTAGAGCTCCTCGATGATGCCGGAGATGAGCGGCTTGATCTGCACCTCCTTGCGCGGCACCACCGCTCCGGTAGCGACGGTCTTGCGCACCAGATCCGTGGTCACCGGCGAGGCCGTCTGGTAGACCACCGGCTTGGTCTGCGACTTGTTGTAGAGAAAGACACCGGTCGCGATGACGATGGCCGCGAACAGCAGTGCCGCGAGAATTCCGAGGACCTTCTTCATTGCTCTCTCCAACTCGCTGAAAAGTTACGGCGGCCGTCTCTGCGCCGGCCGCGAAATCGGACTTCTAGTCGCTGCGCAGCGCCGCCATCGGCGTGATCGAGACCGCCCGGCGCGCCGGGGCGAAACCGGCGAGCACGCCGGAGACGACCAGCACGGCGAGCGCCTGCAGCGCCACCCCGAACGTCACGCCGGGATTCTGGAACATCTGCGGCTCGCCGCCGGCTCCTGCCGCTGGCAGCAGCCGGCTGACCAGCTCGAGCACGCCGACGCCGGCGGAGAGGCCGAGGAGCCCCGAACCGAGGGTGAGGAGCACCGCCTCGAGCACGATCTGCCCCTGCACCTTCCACGGCGTCGCGCCGATCGCCCGCCGGAGACCGAGCTCCTTGGTGCGCTCGCGGACGATGATCAGCATGATGTTCGAGACACCGATGGCGCCGGCGGCGAGCGTGCCGACGCCGACGATCCACATGAGGAGCTTGATGCCGACGAAGAGCCCCTGGATCTTGGCGTACTCCTCTTCGAGGTTGAAGTGGCCGATGCCCCGGTTGTCCTGCGGAGAAACCTTGTGGCGCGCGCGCAGGATCTCGAGGACTTTCTTCTCCGCCACCGAGGCGGGCACGCCGTCGACCGAGGTCACCGCCATCCACTGCACCTGGTTCATGGCGTTGAAGGCCTGTTGATAGGTCGAGAACGGCACGAAGATGGTCTCGGCGTCCTGCTGGCCGTCGTTGCCGCTCTGGCGCGAACGGAAGAGGCCGATGACCTGGAACTCGACGCCGTTGATGCGGATCCCCTGACCGATGGGATCCTCCTCCTTGTCGAACAGAACCTCGTGCACCCGGCTGCCGATGACCGCGACCTTGCGCTTCTCCTCGATATCGAGCTTGTTGAGGAAGCGGCCGCGGGTGACGGCCAGCGACTGGATGGTGGCGATCTCCGGCATGTCGCCCATGATCGTGTAGGCGCCGGTGTGGATGCCGCGCGTCGCCGTCGCCCCGCCGCGGAAGCCGCCCAGCTGCAGTCGCGGCGCGATGACCTTGGCTTCCGGCACCTGGCGGCGGAGCTCCTCGACGTCGGCGTTGGTGAACTCGATCGACCGGCCGGCGAGGAGGCCGGCGAACGGCTTGCTGGTGCGCATCCCCCAGACGAAGAAGCTGTTGGTCGCCGCCCCCGAGAAACCGGCGTCGATGCCGTTCTTGAGGCCGTTGCCGGAGCCCAGCAGCAGCATCAACAGGAAGATTCCCCAGAAGACGCCGAAGGCGGTGAGGAAGGTCCGCAGGCGGTTCTTCGCCAGCGCCGTCCAGATCTCCTGCAGGTGGTCGAGATCAAACATGTGGCAAGTCCGCCGCGAATTCCGGGTCCTGTCGCCGGCGGGTATCCCGCTGCGGTCCTCGCCCGCTTTCGCGGGCTGCGGTCCTCACTGGGAGCCCTCCCTCTGGCGCCACCCCGAATTCGCTGCCGTTGGTGGTGGCCGCATCACTCATCCCGAAGGGCTTCGATGGGGCGAATGGCGGCGGCGCGCCGCGCCGGGAAGAAGCCGGCGACGGTGCCGGCGACGACCAGCAGTACCGTCGCCGAGAGGGCCACCCGGATGTCGACCTGCGGATTGCGGAAGAAGGCGGCGTCGGGAATCGCCCGCGACAGCCCTTCGAGCACCAGCACGCCGAGGACCAGGCCGGCGTAGCCGGCGACGGTCGTGATCAGCACCGACTCCTGCAGCACCAGACCGACGATCGAAGCCGGCGTGGCGCCCAGCGCCTTGCGGATGCCGATCTCGCGCGTGCGCTCGCGCACCGCGACCAGCATGATGTTGGAGACCCCGACGACGCCGGCGAGCAGCGTCCCGATGCCGACCACCCAGACGAAGAGCCGGATCGCGCCGGTGAGGGCGAGAATCTTCTGGTAGTTCTCGACGTTGTTGTTGACGTAGATCGCGCGCTGGTCTTCCGGGTCGAAGGTGTGATTGACGGCGAGAATCTGGCGCGAGGCGCCGGCCATCTTCTCGCTCTGGGCGAGGCTCGCGTCGCCGGTGGTGTAGAGAATCTGGCTCACGCGGTTGCCGCCGTTGAAGGTGCGTTGGGCGGTCGAGATCGGCAGGTAGATGAACTCGCGCTCGCGCTCGCTGCCCTCGTCGTCGAAGACCCCGACGACCTTGAACGAGATCCCGCCGATACGAATCTCCTTGCCGATCGGGTCCTCGTCGTGGAAGAGCGCGGCGGCGACCAGCGTGCCGAGCAACGCGCTTTTGCGGAACTGGCGCAGGTCGAGCTCGTTCAGGTAGCGGCCGCGGATCACCTTGGTGCGTTCGAGCACCTGGTGGCCGGGATGCACGGCGCGGATGGTGTAGCTGCCGTTCTCGTTCTTGTAGTTGACCTGCTGGCTGCCGAAGATCCAGAACCTGGCGCTCGCGTACTCGACTCCGGGCACTCGCGTCGTCACTTCGTCGTAGTCCTGGTTGTCGAACTGCACGTCCCGGCCGGGCTGCATGCCCTTGTAGGCGACGCTCGTCTGGCCGGACGAGATCCAGATGCTGTTCACCGCGTCGTCGCGGAACTGGTAGTCCACGCCGTGCTCGAGCCCCTTGCCCGAGCCGAGCAGCACCACCAGCATGAAGATCCCCCAGGCGACCGCGAAGCCGGTCAGCGCCGTGCGCAGCTTGTTGTGCCGGACGGTGTCGAAGATCTCCTGCCAGGCGTCGAGCCGGATCATCCGGATACGACCCCGCCCGCCACGGCCTCCGGCGGGGGCTCAGCCGGCGCAGCGGCGGCCGGCGGCCCGGCGATGGGAGTCGCTGGCGCGTCGAGCGCCTCGATGTCGACCACGACGTCGTCGGGGTTCAGCCGGCGCTGGCGGCTGTCGCCGGCGATGCGGCCGTCGACCAGGTGGATCAGGCGGTCGGTCATGTGGGCGATGTCGCGCTCGTGGGTGATGATGATGACCGAGACGCCGTCGTCCTGGACCGCCTGCAGCACCTTCATCACGTCGCGCGAGGTCGCCGAGTCGAGCGCGCCGGTCGGCTCGTCGGCAAGCAGGAGCTTCGGGTCGCCGGCGAACGCGCGGGCGATCGCGACCCGCTGCTGCTGGCCGCCGGAGAGCTCCGACGGCAGATGCTCGGCGCGGTCGGCGAGGCCGACCTTCTCGAGATAGGCCGCAGCGCGTTCGTTGCGCTCCTTGCGCGGCACGCCCTGGTAGTAGAGCGGCAGCGCCACGTTCTCGGCCGCGTTCTTGAACGGGATGAGATGGAACGACTGGAAGACGAAGCCGATGTACTGGCTGCGGTACTGCGCCGCCCGGGTCTCGGAGAGCGCCCCCATGGCGACGCCGTCGAGCTCGTAGGTGCCGCTGCTGGGGCGGTCGAGGCAGCCGAGGATGTTCATCAGCGTCGACTTGCCGGAGCCCGAGGCGCCCATGACCGCGACCAGCTCGCGCGCACCGATATCCAGGTCGATGCCCTTGAGGACATGCAGCTTGTTGCGGCCGACGGTGTAGCTCTTGTGCAGATTTCGCAGACGGATCATGTGCGCTCGGAGAGGCTCCTGCCAGACTTACGTCGCTGGAGTCGGAAAGGTTTGACGGGCGCTCGCGGCCTCGGCACTCCCGCCGGGCGATGGTAAGGTTCGCGGTGCATGGAACGCACCGAATCCCGCTCGCGCATTCTATCCGCTCTCCCGCGCCGCCGCAGCCTCTTCGCGGCGCTCGCCTGCATCGTCCTCGGCAGTTCGGCGATGCTCTCCGGCCAGACTCCGCCCAGAGGAGCCCCCTCCGGCAAGCCCGCGAAGCCGCTGACGCCCGCTCCTGCCGCCCCCACCGCCCAGGAGCTCGCCGCCCCGCCGGCGAGAGCGACGAAGCTGCCCTCGGGGATGTCGACCCTGCTGCTGCGGCCGGGCACGGGCAAGGTTCAGCCGCGCACCCAGGACTGGATCGCCTTCTTCGCCATCGGCCGGCGGACGGACGGCACCGTGGTTCAGAACACCTTCGCCTCCCCGGACCCGATCCGGATGCAGATGCACCGGCTGATTCCCGCCTGGCAGACGGCCTTCGCGGCGATGGTCGCCGGCGAGCAGCGCCGCTTCTGGTTCCCGGCCGAGCTGGCGCCGAAGAACCCGCAAACCGGCGCCCAGGAGGCGATCGTCTTCGATCTCGAGCTGGTCGCCGTGCTGCGCACCGCCGACCCCCCGGCCTCCTTGAAGTCGCACGATCCCAAGGCGACCCAGGCCGGACTCGGCGCCTGGACGCTCACCGTGAAACCGGGCAAGCCCGGAGCGAAGGCGACGCGGCAGGACGCGGCGCTGATCAACTTCACCGTCTGGAACGATCTCGGGCAGGCGCTGGCGACTTCGACTCTCGACGGCCGGCCGACACTCTTCCCGCTCGATCGCGTCATGACCTCCTTCGCCGACTGCGTCGAAGGGATGACGATCGGCGAGGTGCGCCACTGCTGGATCTCGGCGGGGGCCAACGAGGGCTTTCCCGGCGCTCCCAAGGGGGCGCTGATCTTCGAGCTCGAGCTGCTGAACCTCGCCGACGCGTCGAAGATCTTCACCCCCGGCACTCCCACCCCCTCGCCGAAGCCGAACTGACCTTAAGGCGGCGAGCACCCGGAAACGAGAAAAGGGCCCGGCAGCAGTTCGCCGGGCCCTCGCCGTCTCGACTTTCTTTCCGCCGGCTCAGTAGCGGTAGCGCTCCGGCTTGAACGGACCGTCGACGTCGACACCGATGTAGGCGGCCTGCTTCGGGGTGAGCTCGGTCAGCTTGACGCCGAGCTTCTCGAGGTGGAGGCGCGCCACCTTCTCGTCGAGCTTCTTGGGCAGCAGGAAGACCTTGTTCTCGTACTTGCCGGCATTCTTGGCCAGGTCGATCTGCGCCAGCACCTGGTTGGCGAAGCTGCACGACATCACGAACGACGGGTGGCCGGTGGCGCAACCCAGGTTCAGGAGGCGCCCCTCGGCGAGGATCATCACCGCGTGGCCGTCGGGGAAGCGCCACTCGTCGTACTGCGGCTTGATGTTGACGCGCTCGATGCCGGCGAAGTTCTTCAAGCCCGCCATGTCGATCTCGTTGTCGAAGTGGCCGATGTTGCCGACGATCGCCTTGTCCTTCATCTTCGCCATGTGCTCGACGGTGATGATGTCGAAGTTGCCGGTGGCGGTGACGAAGATGTCGGCGGTCGCCAGCGTCTCCTCGAGCGTCGTCACTTCGTAGCCCTCCATCGCCGCCTGCAGGGCGCAGATCGGATCGATCTCGGTGACGATGACGCGCGCGCCCTGGCCGCGCAGGGCCTGGGCGCAGCCCTTGCCGACCTCGCCGTAGCCGCAGACCACCGCGACCTTGCCGGCGAGCATCACATCGGAGGCGCGCAGGATGCCGTCGGTGAGCGAATGGCGGCAGCCGTAGAGGTTGTCGAACTTCGACTTGGTGACCGAGTCGTTGACGTTGATCGCCGGGAAGAGCAGCGTGCCGGCGTTCTCCATCTCGTAGAGGCGATGGACTCCGGTCGTGGTCTCTTCGGAGACGCCGAGGATCGCCGGCGCGATGCGGTTCCAGCGCTTCGGGTCTTCCTTCTGGACCCGCGCGAGGAGCTGGAGGACGAAGGCGTACTCTTCGCTGTCGGCGGCGGTCGGCGCCGGCACCGAGCCGGCCTTCTCGAACTCGACCCCCTTGTGGATCAGCAGCGTCGCATCACCGCCGTCGTCGACGATCAACGTCGGCCCGCGGCCGTTGCCGAAATCGAGCGCGCGGGCGGTGAAATCCCAGTACTCCTCGAGCGACTCGCCCTTGTAGGCGAAGACCGGGATGCCGGCCGGCTTCGCCGGCGTCCCGTCCGGGCCCACCGCGAGAGCTGCCGCGGCGTGATCCTGGGTCGAGAAGATGTTGCACGACACCCAGCGCACCTCGGCGCCGAGCGCGTGCAGCGTCTCGGCGAGGACGGCGGTCTGGATCGTCATGTGGAGCGAGCCCATGATGCGCTGGCCGGCGAGCGGCTGGCTGGCGGCGTACTCCTTGCGCACCGCCATCAGGCCCGGCATCTCCTGTTCGGCGAGGCGGATCTCGTTGCGGCCCCAGTCGGCGAGCGTCAGGTCCTTGACGAAGAAGTCGAGCTGGGCTGCGGTGGCGGTCGTCATCTCGTAGTCCTTTCTCTGCGGTTGGAATTCGAAGAGGCTTCCGGAAAGTCTGCGGACGTCATCGGGATCCTGCGGCGAGCAGGAGCGCGGGCCCCTTGGCCTCGGCCTCCGGGGCGAGCGGCGCGCACTCGGCGGCGGCGAAGCCGGCCGCGGCGAGCAGCTGCCTCAGCTCCTCGGCGCCGAAGCCGTTGCGCAGCTGGCCCATCTTGCGCCGGAAATCGTCGCGATCGTGGCGCAGGAGGTCGACGATCACCGCGCGCCCGCCGGGCTTGAGGACGCGCGCCATCTCGCTCACCGCCGCCGCCGGATCGGCGACGTGCGTCAACGCGAGCAGCAACAGCGCCGCGTCGCAGCTCCCGTCGGGCAGCGGCAGACTGGCGAGGTCGGCGCGATGGAGCTCGACGTTGGTGAAGGCGCGGGTGCGCCTCTCCGCCGCGGCGAGCATTTCGGGCGAGGCGTCGATGGCGACGACGCGCGCGACGCGCGGCGCCAGACGCAGCGTGAGATCGCCGGCGCCGCACGCCAGGTCGGCGACGACCCAGTCGCGCGGCAGGAGCGCCACGATGGCCGCCTCGCTGAAGACCCGGCCGTAGAGCTCGGCCCGCAGCGTCTGCCACTCCTCGGCGACGCCGGCGAAGAAGCCGCGCCCACCCTCGACGCGTTCGGCCAGGCGGCGATCGAGCCGCAGGCGATCGTGCGCCAGGGCCGGCCAGCCTTCGATCTCGCTCCGGGTGAGCGCCCACAGCGTGCGCGCCGGCGCCGGCAGCTCGCCGTTCGCCATCGTGTAGTAGTTCGCCGTGCGCTCGCTGCGCGACACCACCCAACTCTGGTCGAGGAGCACCTTGAGGTGGCGCGAAACGCTCGACTGCGGCAGCTGGACGATCTCCGCCAGCTCGCCGACTCCCAGCTCCTCGCCGTCGAGCAACGCGAGGAGTCGCAGGCGCGTCGAGTCGGCGAGCGCGTCGAGACGGGCCAGGTGGGTCGTGACCTGGGGCTCTGCGGCCGGCTCTGCCGATGGAGTGCGAAGAGAAGGTTCCATCCGTAAATCCGGATTAAAGCACTAACCTTTCGAGCCGTCAACCCTCCGGGCGGGCGAACCCGACTCGACACGACTCTCCCCGAGCACCAGCACGGCCACCGCCACCCAGGCGCAGGGCAGGAGCGGGACGCCGTAGCGTGGCAGAAACTCCGTGCCGAGCGCGTGCAGCAGGAAAGAGATCGCGAACGGCAGCAGGAACGCGAGGCGCAACCGGTCGCGTCGGGCGAGCGCCAGGGCGGCGAAGATCGCGACAGCGGCAAGGTGGAGCACGCCGATCCCGAAACGGAGGTCGAACGGGTGCAGCCACGCCGGCGAACGCTCGGCGAAGAGGCCGCGCCAGGAGACTGCGATCGCGGCGAGTCCGTGGGCACCCGGATGCGCCCGGAAGCTGCGCAGAGCGTCGCGGCGGTAGCGCGCGTCGACCGCGAGCGAATCGGCGCCCGGCGCTTTGCGCTCGCGGCCCCACTCGACGATCGTGCGGGTGAAGAAGTTCCCCGGACCGGTCCAACGGTAGTCGGCGAGGGTCGAGCTCGGCGCCAGCGCTCTTGCCGCGGCCTGCGCCCGGTCGAGCGGCGTCCAGGCGAGGAGCGCCGGCACGAGGCCGACGCGCGCGACCTCGCGGTCAAGCTGGGCGCGGACGGCGAGGGCCAGCCCGGAACGATCGGAGAGCGTCGCCACGCCGAGCTCGCTCTGGTTGCGCGCTATCCAGAGGGCGCTGGGAAGCGCGGCGATCGCGAAGGCGGCCAGGGCGGCGAAAGCCCGGCGCCAGCGGCGCGCAGGGCGCCCACTGCCCTCCCCCGCCACCAGACCAACCGGCGCCGCCCACCACCCGGCGAGGCCGGCGAGGGGAAGCAGGAGAACCGCCTCGGCACGCAGGAACGGCAGGAAGGCGAGGATCGCCGTCGCCGCCATCGCTCCCGCAACCCGGCTCCGCGAAGCCGCGACGAGCGCCGCGGCCACGAGCGCCATCCCGGCCGCCACCGCGACCTCGGTCATGACCATCCCGCCGCGTTCGTGCAACGCCGGACTGGCCGCGACGAGCAGAAAGGCCGCCGCGCCGGCCTTCGTGCCGCCGAGCTGCCACGCCGCCCATGCGTGTGCCCACTCGTGCACCGTCAGCGACAGGAGCACCGGGATGAAGACGACGACGCGCTCGACGAACCAGCTCATCCGGCGTCCACCACGAGGTGACCCCAGCGATC